>NZ_JHXW01000006.1 GCF_000622245.1 Fusobacterium perfoetens ATCC 29250
CAAGGCAAGTTCTTTACGTGTTACTCACCCGTCCGCCACCTTACTATCACCGAAGTGAATTCAAGTAGACTTGCATGTGTTAAGCATTCTGTCAGCGTTCATCCTGAGCCAGGATCAAACTCTTCATTAAAACTTTATATTTATTGACTAGGTCAATTATCAACACTTACCGTTATTAAACACCAAAATATGGTTGTTTGCTTGTCATATATCTCTATTCTGTTGTTAATGTCCTTAGTTCCGTATCTCACGGACAAGATTAATTATACCTTAGAAATTAAAATATGTCAACATATTTTTTTATTATTTTTACGAATTTATAGTTTTTCTTTATTTTTCAATACTTTCTATTTTATTTTTTATTTTCTTAGTATATTTCTTTTCAAAATATTCATTAAAATTTTTAAATTATTTAAAAATAATTTTACAATATTAAATAATTATTAATATATTTAATTTAATAATATTATTTCTAAATATATTTTTTAATATCAAAAACTTATATTATTAATTTAAAGTTAATATTACTAAAATTTCTTTAAAATTATTTTAATATAAGAGAAAAATTTTTCAAATATATTAAGATTAAATATTTATAAACCATAATTTTATAAAATTAAAAACTTAAGTAATATTTTTTAATATTTTGTTCAACTATTTTTGCTTGTTATTAAAATTTTTTTATTTTTAAAGTATTTTATTTATTAGTTTCTTATCAAAAATCAAATTATAATTTTCTTAAAATATATAAAAAAGAGTTATTATATTTAAATATAATAACCCTATAAAATTAGTTTTATTTAAAATTTTTCTTATCTTCTAAATATTGGAATTATTTCTTCTTCTTCATCATAAGAACCTGGATAATCTTTCTTAGAAAGTTTATTTTCATATTCTAAGAAATATTTTCCATTTTTAGGAACTGTACAAATAATATTTTCTCCTAAATAAATAATTTTTCCTTCTTGAATAAACATAGCACCACTAAGAAAATCCATTATTCTTTTTTTAGTATTTTCCTCTACATCTGCTAAATTTATATGAACATACTTATTTTCTTTTAAGTATCCTACATATTTTAAACATTCTTCAAATCTTTCTGGTTTAAAAAAAGCTATTTCGCAATCCATGATATCACTCCTATACTCTTTCTATTATTGATATTATTATATCTTTTTCCATTAAATCTGTAGTAAAACCTGCTGCTCTTTTATGTCCTCCACCATCAAAAATTCTTGCAACATTATTTACATCTACTTTTTCTTTACTTCTTAAACTTCCTTTTATCTTTCCATTTTCTTCTTCTTTTAAAAATAACGCCACTTCACATCCGACATATTCTAACATTTTTTCAACAATACCATCAGTTTCATCTTTTTGAATATTCTCTTTAATTATAAAATCTCTACTTAAAGTAAAATATACCAATTTTTTTTCTTTAATTATATTCATTTTAGAAAGTGCTAGTCCTAAAACTTTCATATATCCTAAAGTTCTACTTTTATAAATATGATTTATAATCTTATCTTTATCAATTCCTTTTTCTAATAATTTGCTTGCAACTTCAAAAGTTTCCTTTGTTGTACTTTCATATTGAAAACTTCCAGAATCAGTAGTTATTCCCACATAAAGACATTCTGCTATAGTTTTGTCAATATCAATTTTTAAAATATCTGTTAAAACTTCATATAAAACTTCACTTGCAGAAGAACTTTGTTTAACAAAATTATAATCTCCAAAATTTGAATTACTTATATGATGGTCAATATTTACTAAAAAAGCATCTTTTTTAAATTCTCCAACTCTACCTATTCTTTTAAAATTTGCTGAATCTATAACTATAAAAATATCTGCTTTAGGCTCATCTTTTAAATTAATATATTTTTCAATTTTATCTGCTCCTTTTAAAAATTTATAATTATAAGGAACATTATCTTCTATTATATATCTTATATTTTTTTTAGGATATTTATTTTTTATGGCCCAATATAAAGCTAATCCACTTCCTATTGAATCACCATCTGGATTTACATGAGACGATATAATTATATTTTTACTTTTTTCTAATTTTTCTAAAAACATTAAGTTTTTTCCCCTTTCTTTAAAAAGAAAATTAAAATTTTATTTTGATATTATACCTTAATTTTTTTATAATTTCAAAATTTTTTTATTTCATTAATATTTTTTTTAATTTTTCATAAGAATTTTCTGGATTATGCCCTAATTTTTTAGCCATTAAATTCATAACTACTATTTCTACCATTGCTGCAGCATTTCTACCTGATGACATATAAATCTCAGCTTTATAGACCTCTTTATCTAAAATTTTATCTTTTCCTGTAGAATAATTTACTCTTGTTAAATAATCATCTGATTCTTGTTCTTTAATCTCTATTATAGCTTCTATATTTTTACTTAAAACAACAGAACTCATTCCATAAAGAGTTTTTATATCAATTATCCCTAAACCTCTAATTTCCATAAAAAATGGTAATTTAGAAGCTGTACCTACAACAACTCCATCAGCACTTTTTCTAAACTTCACTAAATCATCTGCCACTAATCTATGCCCTCTATGAATTAATTCAAGAGCTGTTTCACTTTTACCAATACCACTTCTACCTGTTAATAAAATTCCAAAGCCATACATTTCTAAAAATACTCCATGAACTGTTAAAGTATCTGCTAAGCGTTGTTCAAGGTATGTATTTAAACTTGCTATAATTCTTGAAGGATTGCTTTCAGGAGATTTTAACACTATTTTTTTATTTTCTCTTACTAACTCTTTAAAATCTTCTGGTATATTTAGGTCTCCACAAATTATTATTCCTGGAAAATTATATGAAAAATATTTTTTTAAATTTTCATCTCTCTTTTCTTGAGGTAATCTTTTTAAATATTCAAGTTCTACTGAGGTAATAAGTTGTAATCCTTTATTTTCATATATTTCTTCTTCTAGATTAAAAAATCCTGAAAGAGCCATTGCTGGTCTTGTTATACTTGTTGAAGTTATATAATTTTCTTTTAAATACTCTTCTCCATATAATATTTCTAGTGGATTAAATTTTATAAATTCTTCCATAGAAACTTTTTTTTCTTCCATATTTTCTCCTCTTTTTTTTCTTTCTCTTTTCTCTTTTATAATTCTTTGTGACTCTTCCATAAAATATTTTGCAGAATTAACACCCATTAATCTTAGACGAGAATCTATAGTAGCTGTTTCTATAACAACAGCTAAATTTCTACCTTTTCTACCTGGTAAAGTTATTTTTTTAATTGGGTGGTCTAAAATATATTCAAATACTTCATCTACTCCCAATCTATCATAAAACCTTTTTTCATCCCAATATTCTAAATCTATTATTAGTTCTATTCTTTTTCTCATCTCATTGGAAATAATTCCAAAATTTAATGTAAGGTTTATATCTTCTTGGTCTTCTCCCATTAAAAGATAATAATCTCTCTCTGGTTGTACTTTAGCTCTTGTATTAATCCCTATTAAACCTCTATCAGTTTCTTTAACTAAAATATTTTTATCACTTATAAATTTGTGTCCTCTTTCAATTAACTCTATAGTAACACCAATTTTAAGGTCCTTTTCTCCTCTAATTAATACACCCATTCCATAAATATCCAATAAAATAGCATCATCAATTATTGTTTCTCTTCCTAAAATATTTCTTAAAAGATTGTTAAAGTCTCTTATAAACTCTGTAGTTCTATTTTTAGTTCTTAAAACCACCTTATTATAAATCTTAGCCCTTTCTAAAATACTTTCTATATATTTTGTTTTACAACTTAAAATAAGAGCAGGAAATTTATGTGAAAAATATCTATCTAAAATTTTATGTCTCTCTTCTGAAGATAGTCTTAATAAATATTCACTTTCTCTATGTCCCATTACATGAACGGACCTTTTTAATTCTTCTTTATCAACAAAAAATCCTGTAAATTCATATCCAACTCTATGAATTTCATTCATATATATTCTTTGATCCAAATCTCCATCTACTAAAACTTCTAAATTAAAATGTTCTATTATATCTCTAAGAGTAACTATTTTTGGTTCATCTAACACTTTTTCCTCCTAGTTATTTTGATTTATCTATTTTTATTTCTCTTATTATTTTACTATTATCAAGAAAAGAAAGAGTAACTTTCTCAGTCTTATTAGTTGTTTTATTTACAATATTATTTATCTCAAATAAATAAGAAAATTCTTTATAAAATAAAAAACAAACAGCAATTCCTATTATTGTATTTGCTACGAAGAAAAATATTGGTTTTAAAATTTTTAACATAATTCCACTTCCTTTTTAAATTTTTCACATGTATAAAAAGAACCACAAACTATTATTATTTTTTTATTTAAACTTTTTGCATAAGTATAAGCTTCTTGCATATCTTCTATTGATATAAAAACTTTATTTTTATCTGAATAATCATAAAGTTCTTTAGCTGATAATCCTCTAGGATTTTCTTTTAAAGAAGTTAAAATTATATTATTACTCATTTCCTGACAAACCTTTAACATTTCTTTTATTTTTTTATCTTTTAATATTGATACAATAAGAACAACCTCATCTTTCAAATACTCTTTTTCTATTATTTGTTTTAAATTTTTTATTCCATCTATATTATGAGCTCCTTCTAAAATAGTAATAGGATTTTTTCTATAAACTTCAAATCTACATTGCCAAATAACTTCTTTTATTGCTTCTTCTATTATAGACTTCGGAACTTCTAATTTACATAAAGCTTCATAAGCACATAAAAAATTTTTTACTTGATAATCGCCAAATAATGAAAGTTGATATTTTTTATCTTCTAAAAAAATATCTGTATTAAACTTTTCAAAATTTAATTTATAATCTACAGATTTATATTTTTCAATAACATCTACAAAATTTTCTGTTTTTTCTTTTATTGCTTTAAGAAAATCTTCTTGATTATCGCCTATTATTACATAACTTTTCTCTTTTATAATTCCAGCTTTTTCTCTAGAAATTTCATAAATAGTTTTTCCTAAATATTCTATATGGTCTAAAGAAACATTTGTTATTATAGCTATATCTGATTGAACAACATTAGTAGCATCAAATCTTCCTCCCATTCCTACTTCTAAGATGGCATATTCTATTTTTTTTCTAGAAAAATATAAAAACATCATTGCGGTAGTTACTTCAAAAAATGTTGGAGTTATTTTTAATTCTTCTATTTTTTCTTTAACTATTTTATAAATTTCTGATATATCTTTATCTGATATATCTTCTCCATCTACTCTTATTCTTTCATTAAATTTTAAAATATGTGGAGAAGTATATTTTCCAACAGAATAACCTGCTTTTAAAAGAACTGTTTCTATTATTGTAGAAGTCGAACCCTTTCCATTGGTTCCTGTAATATGGATAATTTTATAGTTATTTTGTGGATTTCCTAATGCTTCACAAATTTTTTGTATATTTTCTAAACCTAATTTTATTCCATGTAATGAATAAGAATATAATTCATCTAAAAGTTCTTGCATTTCCAAAATTATCACTTCTCCTCTTTATTCTTAATACTGAAATTATACCATATTTTTTTACTTTTATAGAATATTTTTATAGAATAATCAATTATTTTCCTGTATAATATTTATTAAGAAATATAATCCATTAAGGAGGTACGTTATGGAAAAAAACTTTGTTCATTTACATCTACATACTGAATATAGTCTTCTTGATGGAGTAGGAAAAATAGAAGAGTATATTAAAAAAGCAAAAGATTTAAAAATGAAAAGTATAGGTATAACTGACCATGGAAATATGTTTGGAGCTATTGAAATGTATCAAAAAGCAATTTCTAATGGTATTAAACCTATCATTGGAATAGAGACTTATATAGCTGAGTTTGGTATAGAATCTAAAGAGGGAAAAATATTTCATCTTGTATTACTTGCTATGAATAATATAGGATATAAAAATCTTATGAAAATAAGTTCTTTTGCTTATACAAAAGGTTTTTATTATAAGCCTAGAGTAGATAAAAAATTTTTAAAAGAACATAGTGAAGGAGTTATTGCTCTTTCAGCTTGTATGCAGGGAGAAATCTCAAGAAAAATTTTAGACAATGAAGATGAAGAAAAAATAAATAATTCTGTTAAAGAATATATAGATATTTTTGGAAAAGAAAATTTTTATATTGAAGTTCAAAGTAATGGTTTTCAAGAACAAAAAGAACTTAATAAAAAATTATTAAGTATAGCTCAAAAGTTTAATTTAAAAATTGTAGCTACAAATGATACTCACTATGTCAATAAAGGTGAGGAAGTTTTACAAGATATTTTACTTTGTATTCAAACAGGAACAAAAATTTCTGATGAAAAAAGAATGAAAATTGATACTGATGAACTTTTTTTTAAAAGTCGTCAAGAGATGATAGATTCTTTGGGAGAAGAATATATCGAAGCTATTAATAATACAGAAGAAATTGCTAATCGTTGTAATTTATCTATTGAATTTGGAAAATTTAAG
The DNA here is from genome assembly GCF_000622245.1 of Fusobacterium perfoetens ATCC 29250. Lineage (NCBI taxonomy): Bacteria > Fusobacteriati > Fusobacteriota > Fusobacteriia > Fusobacteriales > Fusobacteriaceae > Fusobacterium > Fusobacterium perfoetens. The sequence goes on from NZ_JHXW01000006.1 coordinate 6,516, forward strand.
TTTCCTTATTATGAAATTCCAAAAGAATTTTCTTCTACTTACGATTATTTAAAAAATTTAGTTTATAAAGGATTAGAAGAAAGATATCCTCTAGGACTTTCTGATACTATTTTAAATAGAGTTGAATATGAATTATCAGTTATAAAAAATATGGGATATTCTGAATACTTTGTAGTTGTGTGGGATTTTATTAATTTTGCTAAGACTAATAATATTCCTATTGGACCTGGAAGAGGTTCGGCAGCTGGAAGTTTAGTTGCTTATGCACTTAAAATAACAGAGTTAGACCCTTTAAAATATCATTTAATTTTTGAAAGATTTTTAAATCCTGAAAGAATATCTATGCCAGATATTGATATTGATATTTGTCAAGAAAGAAGACAAGAGTTAATAGATTATGTAACAGATAAATATGGTCATGATAAAGTTGCACAAATTATCACATTTGGAACTTTAAAAGCAAGAGCTGCCATAAGAGACATAGGAAGAGTATTAGATGTTCCAATTTCCAAAATTGATAAAGCAGCTAAACTTATTCCTTTCAATTATACTATTAAAGAATCATTAGAGGAAATTCAAGAATTTCATGATTTATATCAAACTGATTCTCAGATAAAAAGAGTTGTAGATTTTTCAAAAAAATTAGAAAATAAAGTAAGACATTCTTCTATTCATGCTGCTGGTATAGTTATCACTAAAGATTCTTTAGATGAAACAGTCCCTTTATATCAAGATAAAGATTCTGTTATAGCTACACAATATCAGATGAAAGAGTTAGAAGAACTAGGACTTCTTAAAATGGATTTCTTAGGACTTCGTAATCTTACGAATATTCAAAGAACTATAGATTATATAAAAAAAGATTTAAATATAGATATAAAACTTTCTGATATTCCACTTGATATAAAAGAAATTTATCAAATGTTATCACTTGGAGATACTTTAGGAGTATTCCAATTAGAGTCTATTGGAATTAGAAAAATTTTAACAAAACTTAAACCAGATAAATTTGAAGATATTATAGCCTTACTTGCTCTTTATAGACCTGGACCTTTAGGTTCTGGAATGGTTGATGATTTTATAAATTGTAAAAATGGAATATCACAAATAAAATATCCTCATGACTCATTAGAAGATATTTTAAAAGAAACTTATGGAGTTATTCTTTATCAAGAACAAGTTATGAGTATTGCCAATCGTATGGCTGATTATACTTTAGGAGAAGCTGATTTACTTAGACGGGCAATGGGAAAGAAAAAATTTAATATAATGAATGAAAATAGAGAAAAATTTATTAATCGTTCATTGAAAAAAGGTTATTCAGAAGAAATTGCCAGTGAAATTTTTGATTTAATTTATAAATTTGCTGGTTATGGATTTAATAAATCTCATTCAGCTGCTTATGCTTTAGTTGCCTATTGGACAGCCTTTTTTAAAGTAATGTATCCAAAATATTATTATGCTGCTTTAATGACTTCCGAGATGAAAGATATAGAAGATATTGCTCTTTATTTACAAGATGCTAAAAAACATGGAATAAAAATAGAACTTCCAAATATTAATAAAGCTGAATCAAAATTTATTGTGAAAGATGATAAAATTATCTTTTCTCTTTCAGCTATAAAAAATGTTGGAGAAAAGGTAGCTGAAAATATAAAAAAAGAATGGGAAGAAAATGGAGATTACAAAACTTTTGAAGACTTTGTAATAAGAACAAAGGCTTATGGAGTTAATAAAAAGACTTTAGAAGCTCTTATCTTCTCTGGGGCTACTGATATTTTACCTGGAAATAGAAATGAAAAATTAATGTCACTTACTAAAACTATAGATTATGCCAACAAAGTTTTAAAAGAGGATGAAATTCAACAAATGAATCTTTTTGGAGAGGCAAAATCTACTATAAATTCTTTTTCTCTTATAAATTCTCCTGATTTTTCTTTAGATGAAAAATTGGAAAAAGAAAAAGAAGTCCTTGGATTTTATTTTAGTGGACATCCTTTAGATAAATATTCTAAGCTTATAAATTCTTTTGACAAGGAGGATATTAAAAACTTAAAATCTGAAAATGACAATAAAGAAATTAAAATTTTTGGTATTTTAAGAAATATAAAAAAAATTGTTACAAAAAATTCTGGAGAAATTATGGGAGCCTTTGAAGTTGAAGATTTTACTGGAAGCATTTCTGGTATTATTTTTCCTAGAAATTTTTCTGAATATCAAAATAATTTTTTAGAAGGAAATAAAGTTTGTATTATTGGAAACATTCAAACTGATTATTTCAATGGAAATGAAAGTAAAAAAATTATTGCTAAAAAAATTTTATTTATAGAAGATATTTTAAATGAAAAATTTTTAAAAGGATATATTCTATTGAAAGAAGAAAATAAAGAAATTTTTCCTAAATTAAAATCAATTTTAAAAAAACACATTGGGGATATTCCTATATTTTTTGCTATTAAGACTAATACTAAAAAAGAAGTAAAACCTTCTAATTTTAAAATTACGATTTCTTTAAATTTTATTGAAGAAATTAATTCTTTATTTGGTGAAGGATGCCTAAAATTTAGATAATTAAGTTGATACTTATATTCATTTGTGATAAAATAATGAGAGATTTTATTTTAAAATTTATAGGAGGAGTCGTGGAAAAAGACAATATTTTAATTGATAATCTAATTGATATATTGAATAAAAATGAATTATCAGAAATAGATTTTCAAGATAAAGATTTAAAAATAAAAGTAAAAAAAGATATTATTGTTGAAGAAATTGTTGAACAAGAAGAAATAATTGAAGAATTTTCTAAAGAAGATGATGATTTTATTTATATAAAATCAAATAATATTGGAAAATTCTTCTTCTATGATAAAACAGGTGTTCCTTTAATTTCTGTTGGTCAAAATATAAAAATAGGTCAAACTATTGGATTTGTATCTACTGTGGGAATTAAAACTCCTATAAAATCAGAAGTTGCTGGTTATGTTGAACAAATACTTCTTAAAAATGGTGAAATAACTGATTATGGAAAAAATCTAATAAAATTAAAAAAAGTTCTTGATTAATATTGAATTAAAGTTATGGAGGAAACAAATTGAAAAAATTACTTATTGCTAATAGAGGGGAAATTGCTGTTAGAATTATAAGGGCTGCTAAAGAATTAGGAATTAAAACAGTTGCTGTTTATTCAGAAGCTGATAAAAATAGTCTTCATGTAAAAATGGCTGATGAAGCTGTATGTATTGGACCAGCTCCAGCTATTGATTCTTACTTAAAAATACCTAATATTATAGCAGCTGCTGAAATAACGGGAGCTGATGCTATACATCCTGGTTATGGATTTTTAGCTGAAAACTATAGATTTGCAAAAATTTGTAGAATACATAATCTTATTTATGTAGGACCTAACCATGAATGTATAAAACAAATGGGAGATAAAGCTACAGCTAGACAAAAAGCTATTGAAAATAATGTTCCTGTAACTAATGGTACTGGAATTATAACTGATATCGAAGCAGCTAAAAAAGAAATTCATGAAAGAATAGGATATCCTGTAATGATAAAAGCCACTGCTGGTGGTGGTGGTAAAGGAATGAGAATAGCTAGAAATGATAAAGAACTTGAAAAAAATATTGTCGCTGCTCAAAATGAAGCTGAAGCTGCTTTTAATAATCCAGATGTTTTTGTAGAAAAATATATTGAAAATCCAAAACATATTGAAATTCAAGTTGTTGGAGATAAACATGGAAATATAATTCATCTTGGAGAAAGAAACTGTTCTATTCAAAGAAGAAACCAAAAACTTATAGAAGAATCTCCATCTTTCAGACTTCCTGAAAAAGTTAGAAAAGCTATGGGAGAAGCTGCTGTAAGATTAGCTAAGTCTATTGAATATGATTCAGCTGGTACATTAGAATTCCTTGTTGATGACCAAAATAATTTTTATTTTATGGAAATGAACACAAGAATTCAAGTAGAACATACTGTTACTGAAGCTGTTACTGGTTTAGACATAATAAAATTACAAATAAGTTTAGCTGAAGGAGATAGATTAAATATATCTCAAGAAGATATTATTCCTTATGGACATGCTATTGAATGTAGAATAAATGCTGAAGATACTGAGAATGGTTTCATTCCTTGTCCCGGAGTTATAACTAAATATGTTGTTCCTGGAGGAATTGGTATAAGAGTTGATTCTCATTCTTATCAAGGGTACGAAATTTCTCCTTACTATGATTCTATGATAGGAAAGCTTATTACTTTTGGTATGGACAGAGATGAAGCAATAGCTAGAATGGAAAGAGCTCTTAAAGAATTTGTTATTGAAGGAGTTGAAACAACTATTCCATTCCATTTAAAAGTTTTAAAAAATGAAAACTATTTAAAAGGAAATATAACTACTGCATTTATTGAAAAGGAATTTGGTTTATAACAACGAATAATAACTATAAAATACAATAAATTAAAGGAGGATTTACTATGAGTAACTTAGGAAATATAAAAATTGCTGATGACGTTGTAAAAACTATAGCAGCAAAAGCTACAGAAGATGTTGAAGGTGTATATAGATTAGCTGGTGGAGTAGCTGATGAGTTTGGTAAAATTCTTGGTAAAAAAAGAGGAGTTAATGGGATTAAAGTAGAAGTTGGAGAAAAAGAATGTAGTATAGATACTTTCATCATCATTAAACATGGATATCCTATATCTGAAGTTGCTAAAAAAGTTCAAGAATCTGTTTTAGAATCTGTTTCTCGTTTAACTGCTTTAAAAGTTATTGAAGTTAATGTTTTCGTACAAGATATTAAAATTGAAGATGACAAAAATGCTAAAGAAGAAAATGAAACAGCTGGAGAAATAGAATAATTTTAAAAGGACGTGATTTTATGATAAAAAATATTATATTTTTCTTTGCATGGATTGGAATATTCTTATTATCTATGTTTGGAATTATTTACATAGTAAGTCCTGAATTTTTAGTATCATTTAATATAAATACTCTTATTGGAAATACTTTTATTTTAACTATTTCTATAGTTTACTTTATTATTTCTTTATTTAGATTTATCACTCTTTTCTCACGAACTAAAGGCTACTCTATTACAAGTTCTCATGGAGAAGTATTAGTATCTACAGAATCTATTAAAAGTATAATCAAAGAAACTTTAGAAGATGATACTGAAATTAAAAATCTTAAAATTTCTTGTGGTAAAAAAGGTAGACATTATAAAGTAACTCTTTTTATAGATATGAATACTCAAAGAAGTATTGCTGAAAAAAGTTCTGAAATTCAACAAAAAGTTAAAGATGAATTATTTAGAAGATTAGAACTTGAAATTCAAATAGTAGAAATTAAAATTTCTAAAGTTTCTATAAAAAATCAAAGTAATTAATGAATAAAAATTTGTGGGGTGATTAAATGCTTGAAGAATTTATATATTCTTTAATAGAAAATAGAAAGAAAATATTTTGGGGAGCAGTATTTTTTGTAATCTCCATATTATTTATTGCTTTCGGTTTATTCTCTACAATTTTTATTGTTGTAATGACTATTATTGGATATCACTTTGGAGATATGGATAATAAAAATATAATAGTAAAACTAAAAAATATGCTAACAAATTTACTTAACAAAATAGATACAAATTAATATAAAGGGGTAAAAATGACTAGAAAAGCTGCTAGAGAGCAATTATTCAAATTAATATTTGAAGCAGAATTAAAAGAAACTTCTTTAAATGAAATTTTTAATTCTTTTTTAAAAAGAGTTTCTGAAGAAGAAATAGAAATTAGTGAAGAATCTTTAAATTTTATAAAAAAATATGCTTTAGGTATTTCTGAACATTCTGATGAAATACTTAAAAAAATTGAAAATACTATGGAAGGTTGGAGTTTTGAAAGAATAGGAAACATTGAAAAGGCTCTTTTAAAAGGTGCTGTATATGAACTTTCTTATGAAAATACTCCTAAAGAAATAGTTATAAATGAAACTGTTGAACTTGCTAAAAAATATGGAGACACTAAATCTTCTGAATTTTTAAATGGTGTATTAGCAAAATTTGTATAAAAATAAAGGGTTGTTACTAAAAATATTGTAATAACCCTTTTTGTTTTTTAATTTTTTATATAAATTTTTTATCTTTCCACTTTCCACTTTTCCATCTAAGTAACATTGCTATTCCTCTAAACCATTCATCAGCTGCATTGGCTACCCAAATTCCTACAAGTCCCCAACCTAATTTTAAACCAAAAATATATGAAAAAGGAACTGCTACTATAAAAATAAATATTATTCCCATAAACATTGGAAATTTTATATCTCCAGCTGCATGAAGTGAATTTATTATTACTATATTAAAAACCCTTCCTACTTCTAAAACTATCATAAGTGGAAAAACTTTTAAAGAAGCTTCTAAAATCTCCTGATTATCTGTAAATATTCTCATTATTTGACTTCTCATAGCCCATACTATAACTGTTACAACAAAAGCTAAAAATATTGAAATATATAAGCTTCTAAAACATTTTTTATATGCTTCATCTGTTTCTCCAGCCCCTACAAGTTGTCCTACTTGAATAGCTGTTCCATGTCCTAATGCTATAGAAAATGTCATTATAAAATTAGCTAAAAGCATTAAATAAGTACGAGAAGTTATCATAACTGTTCCCATAGTATTTATCATTGACATTATTATAAGTTGTCCTACATTCCAAGCTAAATTTTCACCAGCTGTTGGAATACCTATTGATAAAATATTTTTTATTACATGGAATGGAAATGGTTTTAAGAATTTTTTTCTAAACTTAAATTTGCAATAGTGACTCATAACTAAAAATCCTACCACACAACCAATAGCCCTTGAAACTACTGTAGATATTCCAACTCCTGTAGGTCCTAATATTGGCATTCCAAACCAACCAAAAATAAACATTCCATTACCAAAAATATTTAATAAATTTACTCCCATATTTACAAATAACATTTGCTTTGGATTTCCATGGCTTTTCATCACAGCTCCACAAGTAAGAGTCACAGCTTGAAATATACACATTCCACCAACTAATTTAAAATAAGTTTTACCTATTCCTATAAGCTCTAAAGGTAATTTTATTTTCTCTAAAATAAATTGTGAAAATCCAAAATATATTCCTCCTAATAATAAACCTAATACTAAATTTACTATTAAAGAAACTGTTATTACTTCTTGAACCTTTTTCTTATTTTTAGCTCCTATAAATTGAGCACAAAGAATAGTAGTAGCCAAATTTACAAACCCAAAAATAACATTTTGAATATTTAAAACTTGACTTATTCCCCCTACAGCTCCTACAGCAGCATCACTATAATGTTTTAACATTATAGTATCTATATTTCCTACTATAGTTACAAGAAGTAATTCTAAAAAAATAGGGATTGTTAAAGATACCAAAGATTTTATTTTTATTTTACTCATTTTTTCTCCTAAATTTTATTATTCAAAAAAAATAAGGATTACTCCTTTGAGTATCCTCATTTTTTATTTTCCATAGATAATTTTATCAAAAAAATTATTTTTATTCAAGATATTTAAAATTATTTTTTATGATTTTCTACATATGTTTTTAATCTTTCTAAAGCTACTCCTAACCTATCAATTTCAGAAACTAAAGAAATTCTAAAATAATTTTCTAGTCCAAAAGATATTCCAGGTACTAAAGCTACTTGAACTTCTTTTAATACATCCATTGCAAAATCAAAAGAGTTTAAATCTGATATACTTGAATAATCAGCAAATATATAGAAAGCTCCTTTAGGTTTTACAACTTTAAATCCTAATTTAGAAAGTCCTTCAGCCATAAATTCAGCTCTTTCTTTATAGATTTTTCTTACATGTGACCTATCAGAATATTTTGTTAAAGCTGACTCAGCTGCTGCTATTGATACAGCCATTGGTGAACTTAAAGTAAATAATGTTGTATTTAAGAATGGTTTTCTATATTCTAATGGTAATATTGTATAACCTATTCTCCATCCTGTCATTGAGTGAGATTTTGAAAATCCATTTATTATTATTAACTTATCTTTTATTTTATCAAAACTTGCAAATGATGTAAATTTACCAAAAGAAAGTTCACTATAAATTTCATCAGCTACTACAAATATATCTTTATTAGCTAAATAATTAATAATATTATTTATTTCTTCATAATCCATTACATTTCCAGATGGATTACAAGGGTTACAGAATAAAACTATTTTTGTTTTATCTGTAATATATTTTTCTAAAAGTTCTGGTGTTACTTTGAAGTCTGTTTTAGATATGTCAACAAATACAGGTTTAGCATAACACATTTCTATCATTGGTAGATATCCAGCATAAAATGGAACAAAAACAATTACTTCATCATCCACATTTAAAAGTGCTCTAAAACATGAAGATATAGCTTCTGAAGCTCCAACATTAACTATTACATTATCAGCTACAAATGAGCTTCCATATTTTTTATTATAATAATCTGCAATAGTTTTTCTAATTTCTGGCCCTCCTCCTGTTGGTGGATAACCTAATTTATGTGTTAAAGCATAATTACAAGCGTCTTCTACTATTCCTTTTTCTGTAAGTATATCTGGTTCTCCTATAGTTAAATCAATAGAATTTTTATATTTTCTAGATTCTTCATTAAGTAATCTGATTAAAGAATACTTAAGTTTTGCTACATTCTGGTTTATTACCATAAATAAAACTCCTCCTACATTTTGTTTTTTATTTTCTTAAATCATCAACTAATTGAGTTTTTTCTAATGTTTTTTCATCAACAGTTTTTATAACTCTAGCTGGATTCCCTGTTACTACAGCTCCTGCTGGTACATCTTCTATTACTACAGCCCCTGCTCCAACAACAGCTCCTTTTCCAATTCTAACACCTTCTATAACAACAGCATTAGCTCCAATTAAAACTCCATCTTCTACTATAACAGGTGTTGCTGAAGGTGGTTCAACTACTCCAGCTAATACAGCTCCTGCTCCTATGTGACAATTTTTTCCAACAGTAGCTCTTCCTCCTAATACAGCTCCCATATCTATCATTGTTCCATCTCCAATAATAGCTCCTATATTAATAACTGCTCCCATCATTATAACTGCATTGTCACCTATTGTAACTTTATCTCTTATTATTGCTCCTGGCTCTATTCTAGCATTGATATTTCTTATATCAAGCATAGGAACTCCAGAATTTCTTCTGTCATTTTCTATATATACATCTTTTATAGTTTTTTTATTATTTTCTAATATTTTTTCTATTTCTGTTGATTCTCCTATAATTATATAAGAACCATCACCTTTAAAAACTTTAGCTGAAGTTTCTAAATTATTTAATTCTCCGTTTATATAAGCTTTAACAGGTGTTTTTTTAGTAGAATTTTTTATAAATGCTATTATTTCTTCTGCTGTATTTACTCCGTTCATCTGTCCTCCTAATTATAAATTACTAAATATATCTTTCATGCTGTAAAGACCTGGCTCTTTTCCTACAAGAAATTTTGCAGCTTTAATAGCTCCCATTCCAAATATTTTTTTAGAAAGAGCTGTATGTTTTATCTCTATTATTTCATCATTTCCACAAAATAAAACAGAATGTTCTCCAACTATTGTTCCACCTCTAACAACATGAACTCCTATTTCATTTTCTTCTCTTTTTTTAATTCCTTCTCTTCCATAAACTCTTTCCATTTTTTCAGAACAACCTTTTTCTATAACTTCTAACATAGTTTTTGCTGTTCCACTAGGAGAGTCAACTTTTTTATTATGATGTTTTTCTATAAGTTCTATATCATAATTTCCATATAAAATTGGAACTATCCTTTCTAATATATCTTGCATTAAATTTACACCTAAAGACATATTAGAAGATATTAAGATAGGAATTTTTTTAGAAGTTTCTTTTATTTTTTCTAAAACTTCATCAGAGTATCCTGTAGTAGCTATTACTAAAGGAATTCTATTTTTTTCTGAATAATTTAATAAACTTTCTAATCTAGAAAAATGAGAAAAATCTATAATGACATCTCCTTTTTCTGTTGTAAGTTCATCAGCAAAACCTGTAATTTTTATCTCTTTATCTTGAAAAGCTAAGTCTGAAACTACTGTTCCCATAGCTCCTGTTCCATGTATAATTAACTCCATTTTTTTACCTCATGTCTTTCTATTATTCCATATAATTTTTCTTTATTTTCTTGATACATTTCTCCTAGAGGTAATCTACATTGACCAACTTCATATCCTAAATAATTCATTGCCTCTTTTACAGGAACTGGATTTGTTTCTATAAACATTCCATTAGATAATTCATTATATCCTAGTTGTAATCTACAAGCTTCTTTTATATCACCTTTTAAAAAGCTCATTACCATATTATGAATAGTTTCAGGAATAATATTAGCTGATACAGATATCACTCCTTTTCCTCCTACTGATAAAATAGGAACTGTTAAATCATCATTTCCTGAATATATATCAAGTTCTGGAACTTGTCTTGCTACTTCTGTAGTATAAGACATATTTCCACTAGCCTCTTTTATAGCTACAATATTTTCAATACAAGCTAATCTTTTTAAAAGATTTATAGATAAGTTTACACCAGTTCTACCAGGTACATTATACAATATTATTGGTAATTTTACAACTGAGGCTATTGATTTATAGTGTTCATATATTCCATTTTCATTTCCTTTATTATAGTAAGGAGTAACTACTAATAGAGCATCTACGCCTAATTCTTCAACTTTTTTACTAAATTCCACAGCAGTTTTTGTACAGTTAGAACCTGTTCCAGCTATTACTGGTATTCTTTTATTAATTTTTTCTACAGTGAATTTTATAACTTCTAATCTCTCTTCCTCTGTCATTGTTGAAGCTTCTCCTGTAGTTCCAACTACAACTATAGCATCAGTTTTATTTTCTACATGAAATTCTAATAATTCCTCTAATTTTTTATAATTTACTTGATTATCATTTGTAAATGGTGTTACTAGGGCTACCCCTGAACCTGTAAAAATTGACATTTTTTTCTCCTTAAGCTAATTTATTTTTTATATCTCTAAATAATTCGGCTATTTGAACAGCATTAGTAGCTGCTCCTTTTCTTATATTGTCAGCCACAGTCCATAAGTTTACACTATTTTCTGTACTGAAATCTCTTCTTATTCTTCCTACTAAAACTTTATCTTGTCCACTAGCTTCAGTAGCTAAAGGATATTCATTATTTTTAGGATTGTCCACTAATATTATTCCTTCATACTCACCAATAACTTTTTTTACATCTTCTATATCAAATTCACTATTAAGCTCAGCTGTAATTGATACTGAGTGAGAATTTATAACTGGAACTCTTACACAAGTAGCTGTTACAGGTAAATCTGGAAGTTCTAATATTTTTCTTGTTTCATTTATCATTTTTATCTCTTCTTTTGTATATCCATTATCCATAAATACATCTATATGTGGTAAACAGTTATTTACAATTTGATGAGGATATACTTTAGGAGCTAATCCTTTTAATCCATTTTGTAAATCCTCTACACCTTTTTGTCCTGTACCTGATACAGCTTGATATGTATTGTATATTACTCTTTTTAATCCATATTTTTCAGCTAAAGCTTTTAATGGAGCCATACATTGAATTGTTGAACAGTTTGGATTTGCTATAATTCCATGATTTGTAAATGCTGCCTCTTTATTAACTTCTGGTACAACTAATGGAACTTCTGGATCCATTCTCCAGGCTGAAGAGTTATCAACTACTAAACATCCTTTTGAAGCTGCTATTGGGGCATATTTTTTACTTATATCTCCACCAGCTGAAAATAGAGCTATATCAATTCCTCTATCAAAACTATTTTCTGTTAATTCTTCTACTGTATATTCTTTTCCTCTAAAAGTTATTTTTTTACCAGCACTTCTTGCTGAAGCAAATAAATATAACTCTGTTATTCCTAAATCTCTTTCCTCTAAAACTTTTAAAAATGTACTTCCTACTAATCCTGTAGCTCCTACAATAGCAACTCTCATATTTATCCTCCTCAAATTATTCTCTATAAATTAAATTCTTCTGCTACTACTTCTACTGCTTTATTTATATCTTTTCTTTCTATACTACATGAAACACTTATCTCTGATGTTGTTACTTGATAAAAATTTATTCCTGCTCTACTTAAAGCTGAGAAGAATTTACCAGATACTCCAGAGTTATTTATCATTCCTACACCTACTATTGAAATCATTGATAAGTTATCATTATATCCTAACTCTATACAAGGTAATTCCATCTTTATTCTTTCAATAGCTTGGTCTAATAAATATTTTTCTCCTTCTACACAGCTAAATGATATTTTAGCTTTATTGTCATTTGAAACATTTTGAGAAATCATATTTATATTTAATCCCACTTCATTAATTATTGTAAATATTTTTGCTATTTTTTCACTAGAATAATTAATATTTGAAAGAGTTGTTACTATTATCTCTTTTGTTATACTAATTCCTGTTACTAATTTATCCTCTAAAACATCATTCATATCCATTATCCAAGTTCCTCCTGTCTCACTTAAAGTTTTTCCAACAAAAATAGGAATATTATATTTTTTACCAATTTCCACAGCTCTTGTCTCCATTACTCCAGCTCCAAGATTAGCCATTTCCATCATTTCTTCATAAGAAATTTTATCTAAAAATTTAGCATTTTTATAAAGTCTTGGGTCAACACTATAAATTCCCTCAACATCTGTATATATTCTACATTCACATTTTAGAGAAGCAGCTAAGGCAACAGCACTTGTGTCTGACCCTCCTCTTCCTAATGTGGTTATATCTCCATGGTCATTTATTCCTTGAAATCCAGCTACTATAACAACATTATTATCTTTTAAATATTCTTCTATTTTTTCTGTATCAATATTTTTGATTTTACTTTTTGTATGAACTCCTACAGTTTTTACATTAGCTTGATACCCTGTTAATGATACAGCTTTTTGTCCCAAAGAATTTATAGCCATTGATAATAAAGAAACTGTTTGTTGTTCCCCTGTAGATAAAAGAGAATCTAATTCTCTTTGATTTGGTGAATCAGAGATTTCTTTTGCCATAGCAATAAGGGCATTTGTTGTTTTTCCCATTGCTGAAGCAACAACTATAATTTCATTATATTTTGTTTTCTTTAAGTTCACTATATATTCAGCTATCGCTTTAATTTTTTCAATAGTTGCTACACTAGAACCACCATATTTTAATACTACTCTCATATATTATCTCCTTTTTCATTTTAAAATAAAAAACCAACAGACTTATCTGTTGGTTTATATTTCATTTTGAGATAATATAATTTATTTTTAGTATCACAACAATGAATAACACAACAGAAAGCACAACATTGAATATCAATGACAGTTATATGGATATTCTCCATATTCCCAACCTAAAAATCCTCCCTATAATTTTTAGATTTCGGCAAAATCCCCTTTCATTATATCTCAAAGTTAGGTAACTCAACATAATTACTTTTGTCATTTGCTCCTCAATCCGTTTCCTATTTTATTGTTGTCATTTTATAACAATTTCTATAAAAAATAAAATATAAATTTTATATCTTAAACTATATATTATATAAATTTATTTTTTATAATTTTTATTGTTTTATAGATTTTTTTTTGCTATAATTCTTATTAATTAATTTATGGAGGTTTTTATGAATAATATAATTTTAAATAATATAGATAAATATAATGATTGGTTTATAAAAGTTAGAAGAGATTTACATAAAATTCCTGAGTTAGATTTTGATTTACCAAAAACAATAAAATATATTTCTTCAACTTTAGATGAACTTAATATAAATTATAAAACAAATATTGGAAAAAGTGGAATTGTAGCTGATATCCCTGGAAAAGATTCTTCTATTACTATTGCTTTAAGAGGAGATATTGATGCTTTACCAATATTAGAAAATAATGATTTTGAATTTAAATCTGAGCATATTGGAAAAATGCATGCCTGTGGTCATGATGTTCATAACACAGTTTTATTAGGAGTAGCCAAAATTTTATCAGAAATAAAAGATGAAATTCCTTGTAATATCAGACTTATTTTTCAACCAGCAGAAGAAACTACTGGTGGAGCTCTTCCCATGATAGAGGATGGAGTTTTAAAAAATGTAAATGCTATATTTGGACTTCATGTTGACCCTTTTGTAAATGTTGGAAGTATAGGAATTAAATATGGGCCTATGTTTGCCTCTTCTTGTGGAGTAAAAATAAAAGTTATAGGAAAAAGTACTCATGGAGCTTTTCCAAGTGAGGGGGTTGATGCTATAGTTACTACAGCTCAAATTATTAGTTCTATTCAATCTATTGTTTCAAGAAATACAGATGCTAGAGAATCTGTAGTTATAACTTTTGGTACTATTAATGGTGGAACAAAAGAAAATATAGTTGCTGGAGAAGTTGAAGTTACAGGAATTTTAAGAACTCTTTCTACTGAAAGTAGAGAATACAATAAACAAAGAATCAAAGAAATGGCTGAATTTGTAGCAAAAGGATATGGAGCTACAGCTATTGTTAATTTTAGAAATAGTTATAATGCTTTAATAAATCATGATGAATATGTAGATATTGTTAAAGAAGTTGGAAATGAAGTTTTAGGAAAAGAAAATGTTATTACTAAAAAATATTCAGAAATGGGAGCAGAAGATTTTTCTTATTATCTCGAAAGAGTACCTGGAGCTTTCTTTTATTTAGGTATTAGAAATGAAAGTATTGGTGCTTGTGAACCATTACATAATGATAAATTTATGATAGATGAAAATGCTATTAAGGTTGGAGTAAAAGTCCAAATAGCTAATATTTTTAAAGCTTATGAAAATTTAAAAAATAATTTAAAATAAAGGGGAAAATATGTGGGAAATCTTAGAAATAATCTTTTTTATAATATTATTAATATTTATTTTTCAAAATATGAAAAGGAGAAATAAAATTAGAGCTGGAGAAAAACTTACAGGAAAAATTGTTGAAGTTACTCCTCTAAAAAGACTGATAATTGAAATTGGAAATAAAAAAGAAAAAAAGAAAGTTCAAACCTTAGAATCAGGTTTATTCCAATATTCTAAAAAAAATATTGGTGAAAAAATTGAAGTTTATTATAACAAAGAAATCTACAATAAGTGTTCCTTAGTAGAATTTAATAAATGGGACTTAAAAAAATCTATAAAATTTTTCTTAATTTTTGTTATAATTTATACTATCATTTGGATTTTTATTAATATTTTATAAAAAAAAGGATTGTTATTTTAATGTACCTAAAATTCTTAAATATCTAAGTAATAGGATACTTATTATAACAATCCTTTTATTTCTAAATCATAAAATTTTTATTATTCTAAATTAATTCTCTATTTTTATATTTATAAAATAATTTTAATTTTTAACTATTTATCACTTTTAGGTAAATCTCCTATAGTACAAATACGCCCATTTCTTCTTCCTATATCATTTATAATTTCATCATATTTATCTCCATCTTTTGTAATTCCACAAGCACTTTTAGCTATATTTTGAAGATGTTTCCAATCTGTAAATGAACGAGCCATTACTGTAGAAGCTTCTTGATTTCCTCCACCATGAAGAGCCATTGCTGTCCAGTTTGAACCTCTAACCATATGTTCTATAAAACGAACTGCTCTTAATCTATCAAATGAATCATATTCTGGATTTCCAGGATTGAAAGCCCTTCTACAAATTTCTCCAATTTCTGGTGAACGCATATCAAACTCTGAAGGAGCTGTTTCTCCAAAACCAGCAATAATATCTCTAGCATAACGAACAGCATCAAATGGTATTTTTGTACATGTATATTTACATGTATGAGATAATAATGGATTAGGAATCCAGAAACCACTTGGATGTTTAAATCCTTCAATTCCTGAAGCTATTGATAAAGCATATACAGTTTCAGCAATCATAGCCATTTCTGTAAGTTTTGTTTTTATATGTCCAGCTTTTTGAACTCCTACCATCTCGGTTATTAAACTTGCAGCTCCACAAAGAGCTGTACATCCACCAGCTTTACATCCACCAGCAGTTAAACGGTGAACAGCTGTAAAATAACTTAAAAGACGGCCAACATATTTTGTTTCTCCACACATAAATACCCTTTCATTAGGTACAAATACTTTATCAAAATAAACCATTGCTTGATGGTCAGCATATTTTTTACCTAAATCTATACCTTCAATATCTCCACCTATTTCAAAAAATCTTTTATCTTGAGGAGTACGTCCTAAAACAAAAGTGATGTTTGGAGAATCGGCTGGTATAGCACAAGCTAAAGCAAAGTCTTTATCTTCTGGTTGCATAGCTGTTGTAGGTACTATAATAATTTCATGTGCAAACAAAATACCAGTTTGATTACATTTATATCCACTAATTATAATACCATCATCTCTTATTTCATCAATATGAACATAAGAATTTCTATCTGGTTGTTTATGTGGTGGTAAAGTTCTCAATCCTTTTACATCAGTAACTGTAACTGTACAAGTTAAATCATTCTTTTGAACATAATCTAAAAATTTCATAAATCTATCAAAATAATTAGTACCTAAATCTTGGTCCATATCATAAGTACATGGTCCTAAACCAGCAAAAGCTTCTGAACCTGTACAACGATGAGTACAACATCCTATAACTTCAGCCAATGCTCTAGCTGCTCTTGTTTTTCTATTGGCATCTTCTGGAGAACTTAATGGTGCATTATAAATACTTACATCTTCTCCGTTTAAATGAGATTTAACAGTTATTAAATCTTTCCAACTAGGATTACTTTGTAATTCATATACCTTAGATATTGCATTAAAACTAGCAGATAATACAGGATATGTAGTCAAGTCTTCTATTTTTTCTCCTAAAAACCAAACATTCATAGGCTTTCTTGCTCTTATGCTATTTTGATATTGTTCTCTTGTCATTAGTCCCATAATCATACCTCCTTTTAATCCAATTAATCAATGTATAAATTTTACTTTTTGACGCAAAAAAAGATTTAAAAGTTTTGTTTTTGCATTTTTTATTTAATTTTTACACAATTTTCTAAAACCATGAAAATAAAATATTATAAATCTTCTTCTTCTTTTCCTAATCTTTTTCTTTCATACATTCTTCCCATATAAAAAGCTATAATTCCAACTCCTATAGCTGTTTGAAGACAGAAAAATAAACTTTCTACCTCTCCAGGTAACTCTCCTCCTATTGCTTTTTCTAAAATAGGAGTAAACCATGGTTCATACTCATTATTTATATTTTCTATCATTGTACTACCTGCATTATCAGAACCACCAAATTTTGCATTTTTTAAAATAAAAAGAGGAGTAAATACTGTTAATATCACTATAATTAATAAGGTAACCACTATTTTTTTATCTTTTTTCATGAGCTTCTCCTTTAAAATCCTATATTTCTTAATTCTTTTCTAGCGTAATTTTCAAGACCAATCATAATAATAACTGTTAATATTCCTTCTACAATAGCAAGAGGTATTTGAGTTGGAGCAAAAACTCCTAAAAATTTTATGCTTGAAACTAAAACTCCTCCATCTGTTGAAGGGAAAGCAAAGGCTAATTGAAGACTTGTCACACAATATGTTATTAAATCTCCTAACATAGCTCCAAAGAATATGGCTATTCTTTTATTAACTTTCAATTTTAATAATAATTTATAAATAACAAAAGTTACTATAGGTCCTACTATACACATAGAAAATATATTAGCACCTAAAGTAGTAAGCCCCCCATGAGCTAAAAGTATAGCTTGAAATAATAAAACTATAGTTCCTAACACACTTACTGCTAATGGTCCAAATAATATTGCTCCTAAACCTACTCCTGTCATATGTGAGCAACTTCCTGTTACTGATGGAATTTTTAAAGAAGAAATTACAAATATAAAAGCTCCTGACATAGCTATTAAAGTTATATTTTTTCTATTAGCTTCTATACTTTTTCCTAATCTTTTAGTTCCTAAATATAAAAATGGAATAGAAATAATTCCCCAAGTTATACAAAAATTTAATGGTAAATATCCCTCCATTATATGCATTCCATAAGAATTTAGAGATATAACAAGCATCAATAAACAAATAATAAAAATATTTTTATCTGTTTTCATTTTTTCCTCCTAGTATATTTTTTATTTCTTTCATAGTTTTTGGAAACTCATCTTTATTCAATAAGCCTCTTGATTGTAATTCTTCTGATATTTCAAATAATATAGGTTTTCTCAAGTAAAGTTTTTGCAAAATCTCCTGATTTTTAAATATATTTTCTGGAATGTCACTAGCAATTACTTTTCCATCTGAAAAAATTATTATTCTATCAGCAAATTTATAAGCAAAATCTATATCATGAGTTGAAATAATAAGAGTTTTTCCCTCACTATTTAATTCTTCTAAAGTAATTTCTAATTCTTTAATACTTTTTTGGTCTAGCTCTGAGGTAGGTTCATCAAAAATAATAATTTCAGGTTCCATTACCACAATGTCAGCTATAGTTAGTCTTTTTTTCTCACCTCCACTTAAATAATGTGGTGGTGTCTTTAAATATTTTTCTAAATTGAATTTTTTACCTATCTCTACCACCTTTTTTTCTACTTTAGAATTTTCTTCACCTATATTTAAAAGTCCAAAAGCCAATTCATCAAATACTGTTGTACCTATTATTTGACTATCAGAATTTTGAAAAACAATTCCTATATTTTTTCTTAAAAAATTTATATCTTTTTTATTTTTTTCTATTTTTCTCCCTTTAAAAAAAATCTCTCCACTATCCGGTATGTATACTCCATTTATATTTTTAAAAAAAGTTGTCTTTCCAGACCCATTATTTCCAAGTACAGCTACTTTTTCCCCTTGAAAAATTTCTAAAGATATTCCATCTAATACTTTTTTATTTTCTTCATAGGAATATGTTAAATTTTCTATTTTTAAAATTATATCTTTCATCAATTCCACCTATTTTTTTCAAAAATAAATACTAAAATCAAAAATACAATAGACAATAGCATACAAATAAATATCTTCTTTTGAAATTTTTCCTTTCTCTCAAAAAATATCAATTTTCCATTATAATTTCTTGCTTCCATTGCTTCATAAAAAACTATACTTTTCCTAAATGAAATTAAAAAAATATTAGAAATTATTTTACCAAAAGAGTTTAAAGATAATTTATAATTTATAAAACCAAGTCTTGATTCTATAGCTACTCTCATTTCATAATAAGTATTTAATAATATAAAAATATATCTATAAGTTAAATACATTATTTCTATTATAATATCTGGCATTTTTATTTTTCTTAAAACTTTTATTATTTCTTCAATAGAAGTTGAATATATAAGCATATACATTGAACTAATGCCACTTAAGACTCTAAAAAAGATTTCAATACTTTCATATAATTTTTCTTTTGTAAAATATATATAATTATTAAGAAAATAAAAATTATAATCTCCTATTTTTTCTTTTGAGATATTAATATTTATAACAATTATTGTAAAAATTAAAAATAAAAAGGGAATTTTCCAAGAATCTATATATCGTTTTATAGGAATTTTTCCAAGATATATTGTTATATAATTGGTAATTAGAAATATAAAAAGTGATACTAGAATATTATTTAAACCAACAGATAAAAATATTAATATTATTGGATAAAAAACTTTTAAGTATGAATTCCAATCTCTTATTTGAGATTTATAACTATAATATTCAAAATATTTTTCTCTTTTATCCACAGAATAATTATTTTTTCTTTTTAATATAAAATATAGAAAAAATATTGTAAGAAATATTATTAATAACTTCATTTTTCTCCTAAAAAAAAGCACACAACCCTAAAAGAATTGTGTGCACTAAAAAATCATACTAATTATTCACAGTATGTTATTCCTATATTTCCCCACCCAAAAATATAGTTTCTATTATGCGACCTGACTTATATAATTTCTTATAATCACAGTAGGGGTAAGCCTGTATCAGATTTCCACTGATTTCCACATTCTAAAGTTTTATTATAATCTATTATTTTTTGTTAGATTTTCTCCAAATTTTCATTTTTTCAGCTTCTCTTATTAACTCTTCTCTAAATTCTGGATGAGCTATATTAATTAAAGCTTCTGCTCTTTGCCAAGTAGTTTTTCCTTTTAAGTTAGCTTTTCCATACTCTGTTACAACAAAATGAGTATTTGCTCTTGTATCTGTTACTATTGTTCCTTCTGTTAAAGTAGGACGAATTCTTGATTGTAATTTTCCATCTTTTGTTTTAAATGATGAAGAACAACAAATGAAACTTTTTCCACCTTTTGATAAGTAAGCTCCCATAACAAAGTCTAATTGTCCTCCAGCTCCACTTATATGTTTTGTTCCAGAAGATTCAGCATTTACTTGTCCAAATAAGTCTAAATCTACAGCGTTATTGATAGATATAAAATTATCTATTTGAGATACAACTCTTACATCATTTACATAATCTACTGGAGCTGCCATAATTTCTGGGTTATCATTTAGATAATCATATAAATCTTGTCCTCCAGCTGCGAAAGCAAATGTTTGTCTATATCTGTCTATTGTTTTTTTAGAACCTGTTATTTTTCCAGCTTTTGCCATTTCAACAAAAGAGTCAACATACATTTCTGAGTGAACTCCTAAATCTTTTAAATCTGATTTAGCTATTAATGACCCAACAGCTGTAGGCATTCCTCCAATACCTAATTGAATACAACAACCATCTTGTAATTCCTCAACTATTAATTTAGCAACAGCATTATCTACATCAGTAGCTTCTCCTGGTCCTGGTAATATTGAAACATTAGGATTATCTCCCTCTACTATCATATCAACTTGTGATACATGAATTGCATGCTCATATCCTCCATGACAAACTGGTAAGTTTTTATTTACTTCAACTATAACCACTTTAGCTGTTTCACAAACTGCCATTGAATGACTTGGACTTACACTAAAGTTAAAATATCCAAATTTATCCATTGGAGTAACTTGTAATATTGCCACATCTATTTTTTGAAATCCTTGTCTATAGAATCCTGGAACTTCTGAATATCTAATTGGAGAATAGAAAGCTTTTCCCTCTCCTACTCTTCTTCTTTCAATTCCACTTGCATGCCAAGTATTCCATGTAAAGTGATTTTCTCCACCTTCAACTTTAAATATTTCTGGTTGTTTTAATAAAACTCCTCCAAAAATATTTACATCCTCAACTTCCATTATTCTTTTAGCAAAAGCTCTGTCTACTGCATCTGTAGTTGTTCCACACCAACCATAGTCTACAAAATCTCCTGATTTTATAACTTTTGCTGCTTCTTCTGCTGATACTAATTTGCTTTTATATTCATTTTCAAAACTTGGTAACAAAGTAATACCCCCCTCTTTTGTCTTTGATATTTTTATTTTATCACAAAAAACTTAACAATACAAGTATCCATATCTTACTTCTTAAAAATGTTCTTCTAATCTTTTTCTAAACTCTTGTGAGTTTAATGGTATTTCAATTTCTTTCTTTTCCCAAGAAGAAAGATAAGCACCATTTATTATATATAGAGATTTTAAAGCATCTTTTGGAGTACATAATATTTTTTTATTATTTTCTAAAGCTTCTATAAAATTATTTACAATTCCTGCTTGTTGAATTCTATTATCACTGTCATCAAAATATAATTTAGTTTCTACATAAGAAATTTTTCCAAATAATTCTTTTGTAGTTTTAGAATACTCTCTCTCATCTATTTCTAATTTTCTAAAAATTAATTCAGAATCATCATTTAAAATTATTTGCCCTTTACTTCCTATTATTTCTAATCTATTTGTTCCTGGAAATTCTCTAGAAGAAGCTATAAATTGTCCTGTAGCACCATTTTCAAATTCTAATTGAATTGTAACATCATTTTCTACTTGTATGTCTCTTTCTTTTCCACAATAACAAAATCCAGTAACTTTGACAATATTTGGTGATATCCAAACCAATAAATCTAATTGATGAGAAGCTTGTGTCATTAAAAGTCCTCCCCCTTCTCCTTTATAACTTCCTCTCCAAGAACCAGAATCATGATAGGCCTGTGTTCTATAAAGATTAGTTATAATCCAACAAACTCTTTTAATCTCCCCTACTTCTCCATTTTCTACTAGTTCTTTTATTTTATTAAATGCTTTACTTGTTCTTCTACAATAAAGAACTCCACTTTTTATATTTTCTTTTTCATCTAATAATTTTACAAGTTTTTCAACCTCATCAGAATACACACCAATAGGTTTTTCTATTAATGGATGAATATTTTTTTCTACTGCCTTTATTGCCATGTTAGGATGTAAAAAATGTGGAGTACAAATCATTACCATATCTATTAAACCACTGTCTAACATTTTTTCATAATCTGTAAATAAAGTAACATTCTTAAGAGAATATTTCTCACATATATCTTTCATATGTATTTCATTTCTACTTGAAAAAGCTATTACTTTACAATTTGTTATTTTATTTTCAACTATTAATTTTATATATTCTTCTGCTATTGCCCCTATTCCTGCTATTCCTATCCTTACCATATTTTTCCTTTCATACTTTGATTTATATTAAATATTTTTACATTATAACATATTTTTATCTCTAAATAAAAATTTTATTTTAATTTTCTCTTACTTATTATATTTAATCTAAATTTCTATTATTAAATATTTTATGTTATACTATATTATAATAATAAGTTATAGAGGTGAATTTTTTATGCTAAAAACTAAAACTATTGTCCTTGATAATAAGGAAAGTATTGTTTACAGAGAATATGGAACTGGTAATGAAATATTAATCTTCATTCATGGAAACATTTGTTCTGGAATATTTTTTGAGCCTTTTTTAAATTATTTTAACAAAAATAAATATAGAATCTTAATACCTGATTTAAGAGGTTTTGGAGAAAGTAGTTATTTAACTAAAATTAATAGTATTTCTGATTTTTCAGATGATTTAAATGATTTTTTTTCTAAATTAAATATAAATAATTTTACTTTACTTGGTTGGTCAGCTGGTGGACCTATATGCATGAATTATTCTTCCTCTTATCCTATGAAAGTTAAAAGTTTAATACTCATTAATAGTGTTGGAGTTAATGGTTACCCTATGTATGATGAAAATGGAAAAAAATATATATCAGTTGAAGAAATTAGTCAAGAAAAATCTCAAGTTCTACCTGTTCTAAATGCTATTAAAAATCAAGATAAATTATTTATAAAAAATTTATGGAATAATGCAATATATATTTATAAAAAACCTAATTGTCAACAATCTGAGATAGAAGTTTCAGCTTCTTTAAAACAAAGAAATCTTCCAGAAGTATATCTTGCTTTATCTAATTTTAATATGACTTCTATTTTATTTCCTAATATTCCATCTTTAATTATATTTGGAGATAGTGATTCTATCATTAAAAAAGAAGATATTTTTCTTACTGCTAAATATTTAAATACAAATAACATAATAAAAATTTTAAATTGTGGACATTCTCCTTTTATAGACTCTCCTAATGAGCTTTTTAAATATATAGATAATTTTATTAAAAATTTTAAATAAAAAATTATGATTTTATATATAATAAAAAAGAAGTTATAATATTTCAATAACTTCTTTTTTATTCTTTACTTATCTAATAAATATAATTCTATTATATTAACCATATGGTCTCTTAATCTTCTATAATAGTTTAACATATCCATATAACCTATACTTTGGGATACAGAAATTCCTAATTTAGAAACATTTTGTAAATGAATATCTCTTCCTTTTCTAAAT
Source organism: Fusobacterium perfoetens ATCC 29250 (assembly GCF_000622245.1). Classification (NCBI taxonomy): domain Bacteria; kingdom Fusobacteriati; phylum Fusobacteriota; class Fusobacteriia; order Fusobacteriales; family Fusobacteriaceae; genus Fusobacterium; species Fusobacterium perfoetens. The sequence continues at coordinate 30,390 of NZ_JHXW01000006.1, forward strand.
TCTTTTAAAACTTCATTTGCTTTTTCATTAGCTATAACAAATTTTGTTTTATCTTTATTTATATATCCTTGATTAATTAACTCATATATTTCAACAATACCCTTATTTAAAACTTTTAATCTAATTCTTTCATTTTCTGTAAGCTTTATTTCTGAATCAGCAAATTTATTTAAAACTTTACCAATTCTTACTCCATAATCACTTATAGTTTCATATTCATCACAAATTTCTATATTTTTTCTAGTATCATCTTTCATCTCATCATTTATTTCAGAAGTTAATACTAAATAGTTAATATCTGTAATCTCTTTTTGATATAAATCCATTCTCTCTTCAATAACTTGTAATTTTTTTAATTTATCTTCTGATAAAAATCTTTGTTTATTAGTATCAAAGAAATCTGTTAAAATTTTTAACATATCTTCAATTTCTGTATGCATATTTAAAACTTCTTGTCTAGATTGTTCTATAACAACTGATGGAGTCTTTAACATCAATTTATCTAATTGAGTTACTTTCTTCTCTATATCTACACCATCATCTTTAACTATTTTACATAAAAATTTAGCTAACTGTCCAATAAATGGTGTAAATAATATAACATTTATTACATTAAACATAGTATGAGCTGTTGCAATTCCTAATGTTAAATTAGAAGTAGGATTTACTAAAAAATCTAAGAACTCTAAATAATATGGAAATATACTAATAGCCCAACAAACCCCAACTATATTAATTATAGAATGAGCATAAGCAGCTCTTTTTGCATTAGAATTAGCACTAAGAGAAGCTAAAAAAGCTGTAATTGTTGTTCCTACATTCTCTCCTAATACTAAAGCTACAGCTGTAGGATAATTTATTAATCCTTGTGCTGCTAAAGTAATAGTTATCCCTAAAGTTGCTGATGATGATTGAACTATTGCAGTTATTAAAGCTCCAACTATAGCTGCTTTTAAAGCTCCAAAATATGAGTCAGCATTGAATAAACTAAATAAACTTACAAATTCTGGCATACTTCTAATTGGTTTTAATCCATTACTCATTAACTCTAATCCAAAGAAAATCAATCCTAATCCCATTACTGTTAAAGCTCTTGTTTTCCATTTCTCACTTTTAGAAAACATATGGAATATTGCTGCTGCTCCAGCCATTGGTAAACCATATTTTCCTATATTTAAAACAAGAATCCAACCAGTAATAGTAGTACCTATATTAGCTCCTAAAATTAAACCCAAAGCTTGTTGTAAAGTTAATAAAGAAGCATTAACAAATCCTATTGCCATTACAGTACTTACTGATGAAGATTGAACAAGCATTGTTACAAACATACCAACAGCCACAGCTAAAAATCTATTAGTTGTTAAAACTGTTAATATTTTTTTTAACCTTTTACCAGCAATCTTTTGCATCCCACTAGACATATTATCCATTCCATATAAGAATAGACCCAGTCCACCTACAACTTTCATTACAATTTCTAAATACATTTTTCCTCCCAAGTTATTTTTTTGTATTTATTTTAATTTTTATTAGAAATGATATTATATGATTAATTTTTTATTTTATCCTTTTAACTCTTTTATATTTTCTAAAATCTTATCATATTTATCTTGATATTCTTTTTGAATTCTTCTATCTCTTTCTAAAATATGTGCAGGTGCTTTTGATGTAAATTTCTCATTTGATAATTTAGCATTTATTTTTTCTAATTCTTTAGAAACTTTTTCTAATTGAGCTTCTAGTTTTTTAATTTCAGCATCAATGTCTAAAAGTCCTGTAAGTACCATATAAACTTCTGAATCTTTTGCTACTCTAAATCCACTTTGAGTAGGTTTTTCTATATCTTTTCCATATGCAATTTCTTCTAAATTACAAAGTTTTGTTATGAATTTATAATTTTCTTTTATTATATTTAATTCATTTTCATTAGATGATTTTATAACAACTTTAGCAAATTTAGCTGGTGAAATTCCTGCTTCAGCTCTAATATTTCTTAATGAAGATACTATTTCTTGAATATATTCAAAAGCTTTATCTACATTTTCATCAACTAATTTTTCATCACATACTGGATATTTTTGTAACATAACAGTTTCTCCAGATACTTTAATTATTTGCCAAATTTCTTCAGTTAAGAATGGCATAAATGGATGTAAAAGTCTCATTCCAGCTTCTAATATTGTCCATAATACATATTGAGCTGTTATTTTAGAATCCTCATCTTCAGAGTTATATAATCTTATTTTAGCTAATTCAACATACCAATCACAGAAATCTCCTCTTAAGAACTCATATACTGATTTTGCTGCTTCATCTAATTGGAATTTATCTAACTCTATTGCTACATTTCTACTTGTTTCATTTAATCTTGAGAATATCCACTTATCAACTAATTCATATTTTAATTTAGATTTATCTACTTTTGTTACATCAAAGCCATCTAAGTTCATTATAACAAATCTTGATACGTTCCAAATTTTATTAGCAAAGTTTCTTCCCATCTCTAATAATTTTTCAGAGAAGTGTACATCTTGTCCTTGAGATGTATTATAAAGCATTGTAAATCTTATAGCATCAGCTCCATATTTATCTATTAAATCTAATGGGTCTGGTGAGTTTCCTAAAGATTTAGACATTTTTCTTCCAATTTCATCTCTTACTATTCCATGTAAATATACATTATGGAATGGTTTATCTCCTTGAGTATACTCTCCAAACATTATCATTCTAGCAACCCAGAAGAATAATATATCTGCTCCTGTTACTAATGTTGATGTTGGATAGAACATCTCTAATTCTTTTGTTTTTTCTGGCCAACCTAAAGTTGAGAAAGGCCATAAAGCTGATGAGAACCAAGTATCTAAAACGTCTTTTTCTTGTTCTAATGTAACGTCTTTTCCATAAAATTCTTTTGCTTGAGCATAAGCTTCTTCTTCTGTATGAGCTACAAATATTTTTTTATCTGGTCCATACCAAGCTGGTATTCTATGTCCCCACCAAATTTGTCTTGAAATACACCAATCTCTAATATTCTCTAACCAGTTGTAGTAAACTTTTTCCCATCTCTTAGGCATTATTTTTACTTCACCATTTCTTACAACTTCTAGAGCTTTTTCAGCTAATGGTTTCATTTTTACAAACCATTGATTTGATACTCTAGGCTCTATAGCTGTATGACATCTATAACAAGTTCCTACATTGTGAGAATATGGTTCAAATTTTACTAAATATCCTTGTTCTTTTAAATCTTCTCCAATAACTTTTCTTGCTTCAAATCTATCTAATCCAGAATATTTTCCATATCCTTCTACTATTTTAGCGTCATTTGTAAATACATTGATTATTGGTAAATTAAATTTATTTCCTATTGCAAAGTCATTAGGGTCATGAGCTGGAGTTATTTTTAAAGCTCCTGTTCCAAATTCCATATCAACATATTTATCAGCAATAATTTCAATTTCTCTTCCTATTAATGGAAGGATTGCTTTTTTACCAACAAATTTTTTATATCTTTCATCATCTGGATGAACAGCAATAGCAACGTCTCCAAGCATTGTTTCTGGTCTAGTTGTAGCTACTATTAAATATTCATCAGTATCCTTTACTTGATATTTAATATGCCAGAATCCACCAGCTTGGTCTTCAAATTCTACCTCATCATCAGCTAAAGCTGTACCACATCTTGGACACCAGTTTACCATATATTCACCTTGATAAATTAGTCCATCATTATATAATTTTACAAATATATCTCTTACAGCTTTAGAAAGTCCTTCATCCATTGTAAATCTTTCTCTATCCCAATCAAGTGAAGCTCCTAGTTTTCTTAATTGAGAAGTTATGATTCCACCATGTTTTTCTTTCCATCTCCATGTTTCCTCAATGAATTTCTCTCTTCCTAAATCTTCTTTTTTTAATCCTTCTTCAGCTAATTTCTTTTCAACTTTATTTTGAGTAGCTATTCCTGCATGGTCCATTCCAGGCATCCATAAAGTGTTAAATCCTGACATTCTCTTATATCTTATTAAAGTATCTTGAATGCTGTTATTTAAGATATGTCCCATGTGTAATATTCCTGTTACATTTGGTGGAGGAATCATTATTGAATAACTTTCTTTTCCTTCATCCATTGTAGCTGCAAAATATTTTGATTCTTCCCAGTGTTTATACCATTTTTTCTCTATTTCACTAGGAGAATATATTTTTTCTAACTCCTTCATTGAAACTTTGCCTCCTATATTTTAAAATTTTTAATTTATTTATTATTTTGTAGTTTCTTCTTCTGTATGTGGATTATATTCTTCTATAATTTCTCCAATAAAATCTAAAATTTCTTGTTTTCCACTATTTTTTAGTGAAGAATGGAAAAATACATCTTCATTTGAAAATTCCAATTTTGTTCTAATATCTTTAAGACATTTAAATTTTTCATTATTAGATACTTTATCCATTTTAGTAAAAATAATTTTATAAGGAACGTTGAAGTGTTCTAACCACTCCAACATCTCTATATCTTCACCACTAGGTACTCTTCTTATATCTAAAAGTACAAAAACAAGTTTTTTTCTATTACTTGCTAAATATCTTTCCATTGTTTGTCCCCATTCAGCTTTCATAGCCTTAGGAACTTTTGCAAAACCATAACCAGGTAAATCTACAAAAAACACATCTCTATTGATTAAAAAATAATTTATAAGTTGTGTTCTTCCTGGAGTTTTACTTGTTCTAGCAAGTTTATTTCTTCCAGTTATACTGTTTATTAAAGAAGATTTTCCTACATTTGACCTACCTACAAAGGCAAACTCTATATTTCCAATCTCTTCTGGATAATCCTTCTCATATACAGCTGACTTTACAAATTCTGCTTGTTTTATTATCATTTTTTCTCCTATAATAATCACTAGTCTTGTTTAAAAACTAACTTCTCAACATCATCATAAGTTTTAGCATAATGAATTGTAATATCTTTTTTAACTTCTGCTGGAATTTCATCAGCATCCACTCTATTGTCTTCAGGTAATATTACTTCTCTTATGCCAGCTCTATAAGCTCCTATAACTTTTTCTTTAACTCCACCTATAGCTAATACTTCTCCTGTTATTGTAATTTCTCCTGTCATAGCTATATCTTGTCTTATTTCTCTTCCTGTTAAAACAGATAATATTGCTGTAGTAATAGTGATTCCTGCTGATGGTCCATCTTTTGGAGTAGCACCTTCTGGGAAGTGTAAATGAATATTTTTATTTTCTAAGAAATCTTTTTCATCAATATTATATTTTTTGAAATTAGATTTTACATAAGTAAATGCAACTTCTCCAGATTCTTTCATTACATTTCCTAAAGTTCCTGTTAGGCTTAATTGTCCTTTTCCAGGTATTAATACTCCTTGAACCTCTAAAGTAACTCCACCTACTGAAGTCCAAGCAAGTCCATTAACTATTCCTACTTTATATTCTCTTTCTTTTAATTTTTCAGGTCTAAACTTAGGTTTTCCTAAATATTTTTCAAGATTATTTACATTAATAGTTAATTTATCAACTTTTTCTTTAACTACTTTTCTAGCAATTTTTCTATATAATGAATTTATTTCTCTTTTTAAATTTCTAACTCCAGCTTCTCTTGTATATTCATTTATTATTTTTAATATAACTTTATCTGAAATAGAAATTTTTATATCTTTTAATCCATTTTCTTCTTGAATTTGTTTAATTAAATATTTTTGAGCTATATGTAATTTTTCATATTCAGTATATGAAGAAAGATGAATTATCTCCATTCTATCTATTAACGGACCAGGTATATTTCTTAAATCATTAGCTGTTCCTAAGAAAAATACTTCTGATAAATCAAATGGAACATCTACATAATGGTCTTCGAAATGGATATTTTGCTCAGGGTCTAATACCTCTAACATTGCTGATGCTGGGTCCCCTTTAAAATCGCTTGCCATTTTATCTAACTCATCTAATAATATAAATGGATTTTTAGTTCCTGCTAATTTCATAGCTTTCATTATTCTTCCTGGCATAGAACCAATATATGTTCTTCTGTGTCCTCTTATTTCAGCTTCATCTCTAACTCCACCTAAAGAAACTCTTACAAATTTTCTTCCCATAGCCTCAGCTATTGATTTAGCTATTGATGTTTTTCCTACTCCTGGAGGTCCAACAAGACAAATTATAGTTCCTCTCATTTTTGGATTTAATTGTTTTACAGCTAAATAGTCTAGGATTCTATCTTTTACTTCTTTTAAACCATAATGGTCTCTATCTAATATTTCAGCAGCTTTTTCTATATCTAAGATATCTTTTGACATTTTTTTCCATGGCAAATCTAAAAGAACATCTATATAGTTTCTTGAAACTGACGCTTCAGCTGAAAAAGCTGGCATTTTACTCATTTTCTTTAATTCTTCATCAATTTTTTTCTTTACTTCAGCTGGTAATTTAGCTTTTTCAATTTTTTCTTTTAAATCTGAATTTTCTTCTTCTGGAGTATAATCATGAATTTCATCTTTCATAGCATTTATTTTTTCTCTTATATAATATGCCTTTTGAGCTTCATTCATTTTATTTCTTACTTTGTCTTCTACTTTTTTCTCAATTTCATTAATTTCAATCTCTTTTGATAGTATATCAAGAATTAAATATCCTCTTTCTTTAGTATCAAAGCTTTCTAATATTCTTTGCTTTTCTTGATTATCTATATAAAGATTATTAGCTATAATATCTAAAGCTCCATTAATATCTTTTGTAGATTTTAAATTAATTAGAAGTTCTGGTAAAACTTTTCCACCTAATTTACTGTATCTTTCAAAATATTCTAAAACTTTTCTATATACTGCTGTTGTTTCTTTATTTTCTGTATTTACACATTCAATTACTGAGTATTCAGCCTCATATTCTCCATCAACTTCTCTTGGATTTATAATTGTTACTCTATTTTCAGCTTCTACTAATAATTTTATTGTATTATTTGGCATTTTTACAGTTTGTAATATATTAACTATTACTCCTATATCATAGACATCTTTTGGTAATTCTGGATTTTCTACTAAAGAATCTTTTTGCATACCAAATAACATTTTACTATCTTCATTATCCATAACTCTTTCAAGAGTTTTGATGCTTTTATCTCTTCCAACATATACAGGAGTTACAACTCCAGGGAAGATAACTAAATCTCTAGTGGGTAAAAACGGTAATTTATTGTTCAATAGTTTCTCCTCCTCTTTTTATAATTTTTACTTTGTGATAATCATCAAGACTATCTACATCTACAATAACTTTTTCTACATCTTTCATAGATGGAATCTCAAACATAAGTTCCATCATTGTATTTTCTAATATAGCTCTAAGCCCTCTAGCTCCTATTTTTCTAGCTAAAGCTCTTTTTGCTACTTCTCTTAAAGCTTCTTCTGTTATTTCTAATTCTATATTTTCCATTTCAAAGAATTTTTTATATTGTTTTACTATGGCATTTTTTGGTTCCACTAATATTTTTAATAAAATATCCTCACTTAAGTTTTCTAAAGTTGTAATAAGTGGTAATCTTCCTACTAATTCAGGAATAATTCCTCTTTTTACTAAATCTTCTGGAGTTACTTTAGCAAATACTTTTCCCTCTTCTCCAGCTTTTTCTTTAGTCACATCTCCACCAAATCCCATATTTTTATTTAAAGTTCTCTTATTGATAACTTTTTCTAATCCTTCAAAAGCTCCACCAACTATAAATAAAATATTTTTAGTATCTATTTCTATAAGTGGTTGATTTGGATGTTTTCTCCCACCTTGTGGAGGTACTTGAGCCTTTGTTCCTTCTATTATTTTTAAAAGAGCTTGTTGTACTCCCTCTCCTGAAACATCTCTTGTTATTGAAACATTTTCAGATTTTCTTGCTATCTTATCTATTTCATCTATAAAAACTATTCCTTTTTCTGCTGCTTCTACATCATAATCAGCTGCTTGTAAAAGTCTTACTAAAACGTTTTCTACGTCATCTCCAACATATCCAGCCTCTGTAAGAGTGGTAGCATCAGCTATAGCAAAAGGTAAATTTAAAATTTTAGCCAATGTTTGAGCCATTAAAGTTTTTCCTGAACCTGTAGGTCCTATTATTAAAACATTAGATTTTTGTAATTCTATATCTTTAGAATCATTTTCTTCTAAATTTTTTATTCTTTTATAATGGTTATATACAGCAACTGATAAAACTTTTTTAGTTTCCTCTTGCCCTATTACATATTCATCTAATTTAGCTTTAATCTCTTTTGGGGTAAGTATCTCGGTTTTAGTAATATTGTTATTTTTTATATCTTCTAAATCTATTTCATCTTCTGGATATAATATATCATAACAAGCTTCTATACAGTTATCACAAATATATACTCCATTTCTACCTGAAAAAAGTTCATTAACTTCACTTTGAGGTCTTCCACAAAAAGAGCAAACAGGTTTATTATCCATTATATCACCTCTTTCTCCTAATCTCTACTAGTAAATACTTTATCAATAATTCCATACTCCAAAGCTTCAGTAGCTGTCATAAAATTATCTCTTTCAGTATCTTTAAGTATTTCTTCTTTTGTTTTTCCACAATTTTTAGCTAAGATTTCACTTAATTTATCTTTTATTTTTAATATCTCTTTAGCTTGAATTTCTATATCTGTAGCTTGTCCTTGAGCTCCACCTAAAGGTTGATGTATCATTACTCTTGAATTTGGAAGAGCATATCTTTTTCCTTTAGCTCCTGCTGATAAAAGAAAAGCTCCCATACTAGCTGCTTGTCCTATACATACTGTTTGTACATCAGGTTTTATATAATTCATTGTATCATATATTGCCATTCCTGAAGTTACCACTCCACCAGGACTATTTATATACATAATAATATCTTTTTCTGGGTCTTCTGCTTCTAAAAACAATAATTGAGCTACAATAGCATTTGCTACATTGTCATTTATCTCTGTTCCTAAAAATATTATTCTATCTTTTAGAAGTCTTGAATATATATCATAAGATCTTTCTCCATAACTTGTATTTTCTATAACTATTGGATTATACATATTTAACCTCCTTTTTATCTTTAGGCAAAAGATAAAAGTTTTTTTATCTTTCACTTAAAGGGACATTGGAGATAGTCCAATGTCCTAATAAAATTATTTTGCATTAGCAACGATGAAATCAATAGCTTTATTTAAGATAATTTCATTTTTTACATTAATTTCAAAGTTTTCAAAGTTTTTATTTTTTACTAACTCTTCTTTTAATGATTCAGCTGTCATACCATACATTTTAGCTATATCTTCCATTTTGTTGTTAAATTCTTCTTCAGTAGCTTCGATTTTTTCAGTTTCAGCTATTTTATCAAGGATTATATCCATTTTAACTTTGCTTTCGCTCATTGGAGCTAATTGATTAAATATAGCTTCGTGAGTCATTCCTGTCATTGATAAGTAAGATTTTAAATCCATTCCTTGAGCCATTAATTGTTGCTCTAATTCTGCTAATCTTCCTTCAACTTCTCTATAAACTAAAGATCTAGGTACTTCAAAGTTTGTTCCTTCTACAACTTTCTTTAATAAAGCTGCTCTGTATTGATTTTTAGCATTTTCAGTTTCTCTTTTTTCAACATCTTCTCTTGTTTTTGCTTTCATATCTTCAACAGATTCATATCCTAAAGTTTTAGCAAATTCATCATTTAATTCAGGAACTTTATCAAATTTTATAGCTTTTACTTTTACTTTGAATACAGCAGGTTTTCCAGCTAATTCTTTAGCATGATATTGTTCAGGGAAAGTAACATTAACTTCTCCTTCTTGTCCAACTTCATATCCTACTAATTGGTCTTCAAAAGTATCGATGAAAGAGTGGCTTCCTAATTCTAACATATGAGTGTCAGCTTTTCCACCTTCAAATGGAACTCCGTCGATAAATCCTTCAAATGATAATTCTACTGTATCTCCCATTTGAGCTTTGTGTCCAGCTTCATAATCAGTTAAAGTTGATTTTCTTTTTAAGATGTTTTGGATTTCAGTATCTAATCTTTCATCAGTCATTTGGAATTCAACTTTTTCAGCTTCTAATCCTTTGTATTGTCCTAATTCAAATTCTGGGAATACATCTACATGTACTACTAATGTAGCTTCTTCTTCAACTTTTAAACTTCCATTGTATAATGGGCTTACAGGTTTTAAGTTTTCATTTTTTATAACTTCACCAAAGAATTTTTTTATGATTTCATCACAAACTTGCTCTTCAGTTTCTTTAGCATATTTAGCTTTGATTTGCTCTAATGGAGCATGTCCTTTTCTAAATCCTGGGATTTCAACATCCTTTTGAGCTTTTGTTAATACAGCTCCTTCAATTGGATTGTACTCTTCTTTAGTTAAAGTCATTGTAACTTCTAAAGCAGATTTTTCAAGTTTTTTAATTTCGTATTTCATTTTTCCTCCTTAGTTTGTTTATATAAAACTTTTTATATTTGCTTTATACTTTTAACCCTGATATTATATCTATCTTTTCCTTTGATATTTATTTTTTCAGGATAATAAACTATTTTTACTTTTTTATTTAAATCTATATTTTCAATTTCATTAGAAAGATTGAAAGCTATAAAAGAAAATTCTTTTCCTTCTTTTTCTAACATTCCATTAAAATGCCTATCTTCAACACCGAATTTTTCTATCCATTTTATTTTAATGTTTTCATCTAAAAATAAAGGCTGTAAATTTTCAAGTCCATATGGGGAAAGTTTTTTCATATCTTGAATTAACTCTTCATCTATAGAAGTTACTGATAATTTCATATCCACCTCTATAATTTTTTCCTCTTTCTCCTTATCTATCTTTTCAATCTCTTTTGAAAACATCTCTTCTATTTCTGGTAAATCTTCTGTTCTAGCTATAAATCCCGCCGCTAAATCATGACCACCATATCTTACTAATTTTTCCTTTATCTTTGTAAAAATATTAAAAATATTTATTCCTGCTACACTTCTACATGAAGCTTTTCCAACTCCATTTCCTGTAGCAATTAAAATAACTGGTAATCTATATTTTATCGAAAGTCTTGATGAAACTACTCCAATTACACCTGGATGCCATTCTTCTGAAGTTAAAAAGATATATTTTAAATTCTTATAATCAGATTTTTGTTTTAAAAACTCTATTGCTTCATCATAGATTTTTTTCTCTAATTTTCTTCTAATCTTATTCATCTTTTTCATTTCTTCAATGATATTATATATTTTAAATTCATCTTCTTCTATAAAGAAATCAGCACCTACTTTTGACACTCCTATTCTTCCTAAAGAATTTATAAGTGGTGATATAAAATAACTTACATCTGTAGTAGTAATATTTTTATTTTGGAATTTAAGATATTTTAAAAGATAAATAAGCCCTTTTACCTTGGTATTTTTAAGAATTCTTAATCCATTACTTATTATTATTCTATTTTCATCTATCATAGGGACAACATCAGCTACTGTCCCTATCATAACTATATCTAAATACTTATATAATATATCTTCTGATTTGCCTAATTTTATTAGTAGAGCTTGTGCTAATTTTAAAGCTACTCCTGCTCCTGAAAGGTACTTAAACTTATAATTTTCACTTAGTTTTGGATTTATCATTATATATTCTTCATCAAACTTATCTTTTACAGATTTATGATGGTCTGTAACAATAATATCTATTCCAATACTCTTAGCATATCTTATATCTTCAATGGAATTAGCTCCTGTATCTACAGTAATAACCAATCTTCCATCTCTTTTCCTCATATAATCAGCTGTTTTTTTATCAAAACCATAAGTTTCTTCCATACGACTAGGAATATAATAACCTGTATCTATTCCTACTTCTCTAAATACTCTAACTAGGAAAGAGGCTGCACTTATTCCATCTACATCATAATCTCCATAAATATATACTTTTTCATTTCTATTCTTTTTTTCTATGATTTTTTCAACAGCTTCTTCCATTTTTTCAAAATCAAATGGGTTTCTAAGTAGTGACATACTTGAATCAATAAATTTTTCTACTTCGTTTTTTTCTGAAATTTTCTTATTTAACAAAAGTTTGGTTAAAATTTTTGATGTTTTCCACTCTTTTGATTTTTCTTCTATGATAGAATCTGATACTTCACTTAACTTCCATATCATCATCCATCATTCCTATTCCTGTTGAATTTTCAAATCATCTAATAATTTTGAAATTTTAACAGCATATTCTATTGAATCATCTATTTTTACTCTAATTTCTGGTACATATCTTAAGGCTAATTCTTCTGATATTTTTTTTCTTAAAAATCCCTTTATTTCATTAAGTCCTTCTTCAACTTTTGCTTTATTTACCTCACTATTTTCATCTGAATATATAGTAAAATATAAATCAGCAAATTTTAAGTCCTCTGTTACTCTAACTTTTACTAAAGAAACCAATCCTTTTACCTTTGGGTTTTTTACATCCTCTAGTAAAGTTTTTGATATAACTCTTAGTACTTCTTTTTCTATTGCTGCTAATCTTTGTTTTCTCATAGTTATCATCTCCTTTACTAGGCTTTTACTACTTAGTTAAATTAGTTAAAGTTCTTTTTACTTCAACCATATCAAATGCTTCTACTATATCTCCATCTTTGATGTCATTGAAGTTTTCTATTCCAAGACCACATTCTTGTCCTGCTACAACCTCTTTTGCATCATCTTTAAATCTCTTAAGTGACGCTAACTTTCCTTCATAAACTATAGTTCCATTTCTTACTATTCTTATATTAGAATCTCTTCTAACTTTTCCATCTACAACTACACAACCAGCTACATTTCCAACTTTAGCAACTTTAAAGATTTGTTTTATCTCTATTCTTCCTAAATATTGTTCTTTATATTCTGGTTTTAACATTCCTGTTAAAGCTTTTTCAATATCTTCTATAATTTCATAAATGATTGAAGATGTTCTAACTTCTATTCCAGAAGTTTCAGCTTCTTTTATAGCTTTTGTTGTAGGTCTAACATTAAATCCTATTATAATTGCTTGTGATACTTCAGCAAGTTTTATGTCACTTTCTGTAATAGCTCCTGGAGCTGATTGAATAACATTAACAGCCACTTCATTATTGTTTAATTTCATTAATGAATCTTTAAGAGCTTGAGCTGAACCTTTGGAATCTGCTCTTATAACTAAGTTAAGTTCTTTAACTTCTTGATTTTCTAAGCTTTCTGATAATGACTCAAGAGTTATAGTTCTCTTAGATTGCTCTCCTAATCTTCTTTCTTTAGCCATCTCTTCAACTATTCTCTTAGCATGTTGTTCATTTTGAATTACATAAACAGTATCTCCAGCTTCTGGAACACTATTAAATCCTATAATCTCTACAGGTTGAGACATTTCTCCTCTGTTTATTTTATTTCCTTTATCATCTATAATTGCTCTTACTTTTCCGTAAGATTCTCCAGCAACTACAACATCACCTATTTTAATATTTCCTTCTTGAATTAATATGTCTGCTACTGGTCCAACTTTAGAATCTAGTTTTGATTCAAGAACAACAGCTTTTCCTCTTTTCTTAGGGTTAGCTTTTAATTCAAGAATTTCAGCTGTAATAAGTATTGTTTCTAGTAAAACGTCTAAGTTTATCTTAGCTTTTGCTGAAACTTCTACAAATTCAACATCTCCTCCCCATTCAACTGAAACAAGTTCATGTTCCATTAACTCTTGTTTTACTCTCATAGGGTTAGCTTCTGGTTTATCAATTTTGTTTATAGCTACAATTATTGGTACTCCAGCTGCTTTAGCATGGGAAATGGCCTCTATTGTTTGTGGCATTACTCCGTCATCTGCTGCTACTACAAGAATTGCTATATCTGTTACTTGAGCTCCTCTAGCTCTCATATCTGTAAAAGCTTCGTGTCCTGGAGTGTCAACAAATGTTATTTTCTTTCCATTTTTTACAACTTGGTAAGCTCCAATTTTTTGAGTGATTCCTCCAGCCTCTCCTTCAACTACTTGTGTACTTCTAATAGCATCAAGTAATGAAGTTTTTCCATGGTCAACGTGTCCCATAATTGTAATAACAGGAGCTCTCTCTTCTAAATCAGATTCTTTATCTTCTATTTCAAGAGCAAATTTATCTCCAAAAGCTAATTCTTCTTGTTCTTCTTCCTCTACTAATACATCATAATCAGCTGCTATTTCTTCAGCTAACTCAATATTTATAGGGCTATTTATTGTAAACATTTTTCCTTTTAAGAATAATTTTTTAATTATCTCAGAACTGTTTACATTTAATTTCTCAGCAAAATCACCTAAAGTCATTTCACCTTTCATTTTTATGATTTTTATTCCGTCTTCTTCTACTACTTTTCCAACTTCAGTATCAGCTTTTTTAACAACGAAATCTGTTCTTCTTCCTTTTTTCTTTTTCTTATTTTTTTCTTTTCTATCATCATCAGAAGATTCATCATTATTTTTTTTATTTTTCATATTTTTATTTTTAGATTTTTTCTTTTTCTTATGTTCTACTACTTCATCATCTTCTTCTGGTTCTTCTTTAACAAAATGATTTTTTATTTTATCAACTTGTTCTTCTGTAAGTCCTGCTAAATGAGATGTCACCTCTATCCCTAATTCTTGAAGTAAATTTAAGAAGTCTTTATTTCCCATCTCATATTTTTTTGCCAACTCATGTACCCTTACTTTACCTACCATTTATACCTCCTTACTTACTGTTTTCAATAAGTCCTCGAGCTACCTTTTTATTTTTTATGGCAATGACATTAATTTCGTCTTTTCCAAATATCTCTCCTAACTGACTTTTATTTCCATAATGTACATAAGAGATATTTTTTTCTTTCAACTTATCTATAAGTTTTCTGTTATTTCTTTCACTTATATCTGTTGCAATTACTACAAAATTTATTTTTTCTATTTCTTCTAATATCATATTTATTCCAAAAACAAGTTCTTGTGAGTTTTTCATTGCTTTTAGAATCTTAAGGTAATCCTTTGACTCTTTTTTTAATAAATTAACCATTTTTAAAAGGTCTTCTATTGAAACCTTTATTTTTTTATGTTTTGAAAGTCTATTAAGACAATTATGTTCCTTACAAATATATTGTCCTCTAGACTGAACTATTTGTTTTTCATCTAAAACATAAATCCCATCTTTTTCTACTATTCTAAAAAGTTGTGATTTTTCTTTTTTAGACTTGCAAATTATACAAGTTCTTTCAGGTTGATTACTCATTTGCTCCCTCTACATCTTTAGTAGATTTTTTTTCTAAAACTTTAATATCAACTCTCATCCCTGTTAATTTTGCTGCTAATCTAGCATTTTGTCCATTTTTACCAATAGCTAATGAAAGTTGAGAAGGTTCTACCATTACTCTTGCTGTAGTTCCATCTTCTAAGATTTCTACACTATTAACTTTTGCTGGACTTAATACAGCTGATACAAATTCTTCCATTGAATCTTTCCATTCAACTATATCTATTTTTTCTCCATTTAACTCATCAACTATATTTTTTATTCTAAGTCCTTTTTGTCCAATACAAGCTCCTATAGTATCTATATTTTTATCTTTTGAATATACAGCTATCTTAGCTCTTGAACCAGCTTCTCTAGCTACTGATTTTATTTCTATTAAGCCTTCAGCTATTTCAGGAATTTCTAATTCGAATAATTTTCTTAATAAACCTTCATTTTTTCTAGAAATTACAACTCTAGGGAATTTATTAGTTTTTTCAACTTCAGCTACATAAACTTTTATTCTTTCTCCAACTCTATATACATCAGCTGGTGATTGTTCCATAGTTGGTAGAAAAGCTTCTGTCCCATCAAATTCTATAAAAATACTTCTTTTTTCATCTATTCTTCTGATAATTCCTGTCATAATATCAAATTCTTTAGCTTTAAACTTTTCATATATATTAGTTCTTTCAGCTTCTCTTACTTTTTGAATAACTATTTGTTTTCCATTTTGAATTGCATTTCTTCTAAATTCTTCACAATTTACAGGAACTTTTACAATATCTCCTATTTTACAATTTTTCTTTGTAACTTCTTTTGCATCAGCTGGACTGATTTCAAGTGCAGCATCATATACATCATCTACTACTTTTTTAATTTCGTAAACTTTTATCTCTCCACTTTCTCTGTCAATCTCAACTTGAACATTTTCTTCTTCACCAAAATGTTTTTTATAAGCTGCCAAAAGAGCTTGTTCAACTGTTTCTAATAAACTTTCTTTACTAATTCCTTTTTCTTGTTCTAGAGTAGCTAGTGCTTCAAGAAAAATTTTTCCATCTTTTCCTTTCATTATTTTCCTCCTAAAGTAGACTTATAAATTAAATATTTTTGAAGTCATATACTAAATTAGCTTTTCTAATTTCTTTAAATGGTATTTCTAACATTTCTTTGTTGGTTTTAAGAAAAACAGTTTCATTTTCAAATTTTTCTAAAATTCCTTCAAAATTTTTATTTTCATTTATTTTATGTTTTAAACTTACTTTTACTTTGTTTCCTACAAATCTAACATAATCTTTTTCTTTTTTTAATGGCCTTTCCACTCCAGGAGAAGAAATTTCTAAGAAAAATTTTTCATCGATAATCTTATCAATATCATCTTCTACTGCAACACTAACCTTAGCACAATCATCTAATGAAACCTCTTTATCTAAGAACTCAATATAAATTCTTACATAAAAATATCCACCTTCTTGAAGATATTCAATATCAACTAATTCTAGTCCTTGTTCCTTCAATACAGGTAAAACAATCTTTTCAATTTTTCCTATTATTTCATTTGTATTTTCTTTTGACAATCATGTCACCTCACTTTCATTTTTAGCCATAAATAAAGAGTGGGTTGCCCCACTCTCTCCACAAGCTAGTATAATTAATCTATCGTATTATATCATAATTTTTCAAAAAAATCAAATTATTCTTTAATAAAATGATTATTTTTTATTGTAGAATTTTTATTTATGTTGAGCAATTTATCTATCTTTTTGTTATTTTCTTCATGAATTTTTTTTAGACTTTTTTTATTAAAAAAAAGTTTTATATAAAAGTATTTTTCATTGACAAAAAATATTTAAAAGTGTTAAAATACTTTTATATAAAAGTATTTTCAGGAGGTAATTTTTATGAAAAAAGAAACTTTCTCAAATAAAATCAGTAATATTAGATATTGTTGTAATTCCTTAATCAATCAAGAACTTGCTAATTATGGTTTTCCAGAATTACAATCATCTTATGGAGCAATTATCTATACTCTTTTTAATTATCATCCTCTTACTATGAAAGAATTAGCTGAAAAAGTCCAAAGGGACCCTTCAACTCTTACTGTTTTAGTTAGGAAATTAATTGAAAAAGGTTACATAAAAAAAATTGATAACGAAAAAGATTCACGTTCTAAATTAATTATACTTACTGAAAAATCATATAAAGCAAAAAAAGTTTTTGATAAAATTTCTAAAAAATTAAATAGTGTTATTTGGGAAGATTTTTCTGATGAAGAAATAAAAAATCTTTGTGATGGTTTAGAAAAAATTCATAAAAATTTAAAAACTTTTAATAAATTAGAAAATAATGGGAGGTAATTTATGAAAAAATTATTATTATTTTTTATTTTAATAACAGGAATATTATTTACAAGTTGTGGAGAAGAGAAAAAAACTAATGAAAATAAACCTTTAATTGTTGGTATGGAACTTGCATATCCTCCATTTGAAACTAAAGATTCTAATGGAAATCCTACAGGAATAAGTGTAGATTTTGCAAAAGAATTTGGGAAATTTATAGGAAAAGATGTAAAAATAGAAAATATAGCTTGGGACGGACTTATTCCATCTATTCAAACAAAAAAAGTTGATATGGTAATTTCATCTATGACTATAACAGAAGAAAGAAAAAATATAGTAGATTTTTCTATTCCTTATGCTAATTCTCTTTTAGGAATGTTAATAAATAAAAACTCTCCTATTAAGGATGCTCAAGACCTGAATAAAAATAATATAACTATAGCAGTAAAAACAGGCTCTACTGGATTTATTTATGCTAACAAATATCTAACTAATGCTAAGATAACTTCTTTAGCTGATGAAAGTGCTTGTGTTACTGAAGTTATCCAAGGAAAAGCTGATGTATTTTTATATGACCAGCTTACTATATATAGAAATTGGGAGAAAAATCAAAATACTACTAAAGCTGTATTTATCCCTTTCCAAAATCCTGAAAAATGGGGTGTTGCTGTTAGAAAAGGAGATACAGAACTTTTAAATAAAATGAATGAATTTATAGAAAAATTTAATAAAGAAGGTGGCTTTGATAAGTTAACAGAAAAATATCTATCTGAAGAAAAAGAAAACTTTGATAAATTAGGCTTCAAATGGTTCTTTGATTTAGATGAATAGGAGATGATTAAAATAAAAAATTTATTTTTAGTTACTGATAAAAAAATATCTCTCTCAAAATTTTTAATAAATATTTTTATTTTAGGAATAATAATTTTTTCTGTTGGATATTTTTCATTTAAAAAAATAGGACTTACTCTTGATTTTAGTTTTTTAATTCTTTTAAAATCAAGATTGATAAAAGGTTTTCTTATGACTTTTTATATAAGTCTTGGAAGTTTTATTTTAAGTTCATTGATAGGTATAATTACTGTATTATTCCAAAAGTCTAATATAATTATTCTAAAATATATTTCTCTTTTATATGTAAAATTTATAAGAGGAACCCCCCTTATTATGCAAATCTATTTATTTTTCTATATAATTGGTACTGCTTGGGGAATTGAAAATAGATTTATTGCCGGAATAATAATTTTATCTACATTTGAGGGAGCATATATTTCTGAGATTTTAAGAGGTAGTTTAGATTCTATTGATAAAAGTCAATTAGAAATTGGAAAATCTGTAGGATTTACTAAAAAACAAACTTTTAAATTTGTTATTTTTCCTCAACTAATGGCTAGAACTATGCCAGCTCTTACAGGGCAATTTGCTTCTATTGTAAAAGATTCATCACTTTTATCTATAATAGCTATAATAGAATTAACTCAAACTATGAGAGAAATTTCAGCTACAAATTTTAAATTATTTGAATCTTATATGGCTTTAGGATTACTTTATCTTGTATTTACTCTTCCACTTTCATACATAAGTGAGAAACTAGAAAGGAGGTTTAAATATGAAAGTTAATCTAAAAAATCTTTCTAAAAGTTTTGAAAATAAAAGAACAGTTTTAAAAAATATTAATTTTCATGAAGAGGTCCATTCACTTGCTATTATAGGTCCATCTGGTGGAGGAAAGTCTACCCTTTTAAAAATAATTGGTGGACTTATTAATCCTACTAGTGGAGAAATAGAGATAGATGGAAATAAATTATCTTTTTCTGAAAATGAGCTTTTTAAATATAGAAAATCTATTGGATTTATATTTCAACAAGATGGACTCTTTAAACATATGACAGTTCTTGAAAATATTATTATTCCTCTTATACATGTTCATGGTTATGGTGAGGAAGAAGCAAAAGAAAAAGCCTTATCTCTTTTAAAAAGATTTGGACTTGAAAAAGAAATAAATAAAAAACCTTTTGAATTGTCTGGTGGACAAAAACAAAGAGTTGGCATTGTTAGAGCTTTAGCTCATAGACCTAAATTTTTATTATTTGATGAACCAACCTCTGCCTTAGACCCTGAATATACTGTAGAAGTTTTGGATATCATAAAAGAACTTAAAGATGAAGGTATTGATTTTATAATAGTAACTCATGAAATGGGATTTGCTAGACATGCTTGTGATAAAGTTTGTTTTTTATATGATGGAGATATATTAGAATATGGAGATAGCTCAGAAATTTTCACTAATCCTTCGTCTAAAGAATTGAAAAAGTTTTTAGGAAAAATTTTAGAATGGAATATATAATTTTTAGGAGGGATTTATGAAAAAGAAATTTGCTTTTATTTTAATGGGAAAAGATTATTCTGAAAAAGATAATGCTACTTTTGAAACTGAAAATTGTGTAACATATATCTGTACTGTAAGGAGTTTTGAAGAAGCTTATAAAAAAGTTTTAGAATTAAAAGAAGAAGGAGTTGGGGCTATAGAAATTTGCGGAGCTTTTGGAAAAGAAAGAGCTGAAAAAATTATAGAACTCACTGATAACAAAGTAGCTGTTGGATATGTGGTTCATGACCCTAAACAAGATGATTTATTTATGAAATTTTTTGGTAATTAAAAATTTATATTTTTTAGTATTATTTTAGATGTAGACAAAAAACAATTTTTTTGTCTACATTTTTATAATAACTCGATAATAATTTTATATAAATTTCTTCATCAATACTTTTACTTTACCCTTTTTATTTTCTCCCAATTCTTTAGAAAAAATAAATTTTCCAACTTTTTTAATAGTTATAACATCATTTTCTTTTACTTCTACAGATTTATCTCTTTGAATATTATAATTTAACATTACTAATCCCTCTTCTATAAGAGTAACTGCCTTTTGTCTAGAAGTATTAGCAATTTCAGAGACCACACTATCAAATCTAACTGACGGGATAGTGATAATTATTTCTTGAAACTCACTTTTAGGAATTTCATTTTCATCTATTTCAAATATTTTTACAGGAACATTTGAAACTTTTTCAAGCTCATCTAAAAAACTAAACTTTTCTTTATAAATAACTCCATAAGCAATATTATCCTTTACAATCAAATCTCCTAAAATCTCCCTTTTTATTCCAAGACTCATTATTGTTCCTAAAAAATCTTTATGAAGCAACTCTCTAAATTTATTTTTTCCATCAATTTTAAAATAAGTGAGATTAAATTCTGGCATATCTTGAGAAAAATTTTCAGGAATAATAATTATATTTTTCTTTTCACTATCCTCTCTCAAACCTTTAAATAAAAATCTCACATTATTAATATTTGTTTTTTCTAAAATACTCCAAATATTAGGAGGATAAAACTCCTCTGTTTCTATATAATAATCTATATTGTTAGCAAGTTCTATATTTTCCCACAACTTTACAATTAAATCTTTATTTTCTTCCTTAAAAAGATTCAAAAAATTCTTCTTATCCATATTTCTTCCTTTCCTTTTTTCTAAATTATATCACAGACTTTTCCCTTTTCCACAACTATTATTTTATAATTTTTACTCTTTTATAAATTCCATAATTATGGTATCATATAATATAAAATTACATTAATATAATTGAGGTAAAAATTATGAAAAAAATTATAATAATCATGCTTATGTTGTTGGGGATAAATTCTTTTTCTTATGATTTCCCTTTGAAAGACCCATATATTGCCACAGTATTTGGTTCTTCTACTCTTATGACACAGGGAGTTATTGAGAAAATACCATTAAAACTTTATAGAACTGAGCTTATCTCTACTAGAGAAATTCCAGAAAATTTAGAATATCAAAAAGGATATAAATTTTCTGTAGCTTTACAAAAGAAAAAAGCTCCTCTTGTATTTATATTATCAGGTACAAGTTCCAGTTCTACATCATTAAAGACTCAATATTTCCAAAGAATTTTTTATACTGCTGGATACCATGTAGTTGGTATTTCATCTATTACTAATACAAATTCATTGGTTGCTCTTTCTTATGAAAAAATACCTGGAAATTTAATGAATGATGGAATGGATATTTATAGAGGATTACAATACATTAAAAATTTAGTAGAGAAAAAAGCCCAAGTTGAAGATTATAGTATTATGGGATATAGTTTAGGAGGAACTCACTCTGCTATAATATCTTTTATTGATAGTAAGGAAAAAGTATTTAATTTTAACAAGGTATTTATGTTAAATCCTGCTGTAAATCTTTATGAATCAGCTACTATATTAGATAATATGTTTGTTGAAGGTACTGATAATAATGTAGATAATTTCTTTATAAAGGTAAATAGTCTTATGGGATTACTTTCTAGTTATAGAGATGGATTTAAAGATATTTCTGGTAATCCTTATGAAGTTTTAAAAGCTCTTAATGTTACTGAAAAAGATTTAAAAATGGGGATAGGTTTTGTATTTAGACTTAATTCCATTGATATTAACTTTTTAACCGATTATGTTAATGATATGAAAGTTTATTCTGATAGAAAAATTGAAAAATATGAAAATATGGGTAAATATTTTGAAAAAATAAATTTTGCTAATTTCCAAGATTATATTGATAGAATAGCTTTACCTTATTATCAACAACATTATAAGAAAAATTTAACTAAAAAAGAGTTATCTAAATTTACAGATTTAAAAATGATAGAGGATTATTTGAAAACTGCTAAAAATATTAGATGTGTAACTAATAAAGATGAAATTATCCTTACAAAAAAACATTTTGATTTCTTAAAGAAAACTTTTGGTAAAAACTTATATATCTACCCTTATGGAGGACATTGTGGAAATATGTTCTATCAAGAAAATGTAGATTATATGCTTAAGTTTATGAAAGAGGGGAGATAATTATGAAAAAATTATTTAAGATAACTTTATTAGTTTTAATTTCTTCTTTTATGATTTCATGTTCATCAGTAGATAAAAAAGTAAAAGTATCTAATCAAGAATATATAGAACTTCAAGTGGAAGAAGATAAAAATATATTATTTGGTAAAACAGATTATCTTTCTCCACTTAATAGAAGGTTTTATGCTTTTAATCGTTTTGCTGACAGAACTGTTATCTATCCTGTAATGACAACTTATGATTACTATGTACCTAATTTTGTACAAGATAGACTTAAAAATTTTGTTAGTAATTTTGGAGATATTAGGAATACAACAAACCTTTTATTACAATTTAGAATATTAGAAGCTGTAGAATCTACTTTTAGATTTGCTATTAACTCAACAATAGGACTTTTAGGGATGTTTGATGTTGCTAGTGAAATGGGAATTAAAAAATACCAAGAAAGTTTAGGAAATACTTTAGCTTACTACGGAGTGGGAGAAGGATTTTATATTATGGCTCCTTTAATTGGACCTACTACTTTAAGAGACAGTATTGGACTTGGGGCTGAAGGATATGGTCTAGCTGAACTTGACCCATATGATGTTATTAATATAGATGTAGGAACTATTTGGTTTTCTACTTTAGTTGGTTTTCAAATGAAAAAAGATGCAAATGTTTATTTTGGGGAATCTGATTATATATTTGAATATGAATATCTTAATTATTTAAGTTCAAAATTGAGAGAACTTAATTTACAACAAGCAAAAACTACGAGAAAAAATATTTTTTAATTTATAGAAAGGATAAAAATGGAAGTATCTATACTTGGAAGTGGAAGTGGTGGAAACTCTACTTTTGTAAATATCGATGGTGTTAAAATTTTAGTTGACGCTGGTTTTAGTGGAAAAAAATTAGAAGAAAAATTAAATAATATAGGAGAAACTCTTACTGAGATAAAAGGAATTCTTATTACACATGAACATACAGACCATATTCAAGGAGCTGGTATTGTTTCAAGAAAATATAATATTCCTATCTATATAACAAAAGAAAGTTATTTAGCAGGAAGTGCCAAATTAGGAAAAATCTCAGAAGGTAATTTAATATTTATTGATACCTTTGAATTTATTATAAAAGAAAAAATAAAAGTTCAACCTTTTGATGTTATGCATGATGCTGAAAGAACTGTTGGGTTTAGAATAGAGGAAATTTCTTCTGGAAAAACTTTAGGAATATCCACTGATATTGGATATATTGATACCCGTGTAAGAGCATTTTTTAGAGATGTAAATATTATGATAATTGAATCGAATTATGATTATCAAATGCTTATGGACTGTAATTATCCATGGGATTTAAAAGATAGAGTAAAAAGTAGAAATGGACATCTTTCAAATAATGATGCTGCTAGATTTATATGTGATAATTATTCTTCTAATTTAAAAAAAGTATATCTTGCTCATATAAGTAAAGATAGTAATAAATTTTCTATTGTTTCTCATACAATAACAAGTGAAATGAATAGAAGAAATATCAGTATTCCTGTTGAAATAACAACTCAAGATACTGTTACAGAACTTTATAAATTATAATACAATGAGGTGATACTTATGGAAAATAAAAAAGAACTGTGGGAAGATCTTTCTTTTGAGATAAATAAATTTCCTAAAATTCGTGAATCCCTAGAAGAAGATGAGGAAACTTTTGTAGGTAGTGGAAATAAAAATGCTAATCTTCTTTTTATTGGAGATGAAAATGACCTCTATGAAAACGAAGATTTAAAAGTTTCAATAGGCTCTACTGGAGAATTTTTGATAAGACTTTGTGATATGGGAGAATTTATTCCTGAAGATTACTACATAACTACTCTTACAAAATGTAAAATAAAATATAAAGATTTTTTCTCTGATGAACAAGATTTCTTAAAAGAATTACTTCATATGCAAATTGCTCTTATTGAACCAAAAATCATTGTAACTTTAGGACAATATTCAGCTGAGGCTCTACTTGGTAGAGAAGTAGACTTTGTAAAAGAAAGAGGAAAACTTATAGATTGGAAGGCTGGAATAAAAGTTTTAATAACTTATGATGTTAAATATATAAAAGAGGTTCGTGAAAATAGTGGTAAAAAATCTAAAGCACCTCTTGAATTTTGGAAAGATTTACTTCTTGTAAAAAAAGAATTAGATATTTTAAATTCTACTAATAATGAGGAAGAAAGTAACAATGAATAATGAAAGAAAAAATACTCTTAGAAAAGAAATTAAAAGAAAAAGAGAATCTTTATCTTTAGAAGAAAAAAATTTATTAAGTAAAAAAATAATATCTAATTTTTTAAATGAAGATATTTTAAAAAATTCTAAAACTATTATGAGTTATATGTCTTTTAAAAATGAAGTTGAAACCAAAGAATTAAATAATTTTATAAAATCTCAAGGAAAAACTTTAATATTACCAAGAATTATTAATAATGAAATAGTTCCTATAAAAGATGAAGGAAATTTTTTCTCTGGAGTTTTTGGAGTTACAGAACCTATTGGAGAAATTTTTAAAGAAAAAATAGATTTAATAATAGTCCCTGGTATTGTTTTTAACAACTTAGGAGATAGAATTGGTTTTGGAAAAGGGTATTATGATAGATTTCTTTCTAATCCTCTTTATAATGATTCTTTTAAAATATCTCTAGTTTACTCTTTTCAAATAGATAATAGCTTTTCTGGTGATATATTTGATAAGAAAGTTAATAAGCTTATAACAGAAAAAGAAATAATAGAAATTTTATAAGTGGTTAGTTTAAAATATTGAAAATTTTAAATTATTGTGCTAAAATAACTAGAAAGGATTTTTTATTTAGGAGGATTTTAATGTCAGGACATAGTAAATGGAATAACATACAACATAGAAAAGGAGCTCAAGATAAGAAGAGAGCTAGTTTATTCACTAAATTAGGAAAAGAATTAACAATAGCTGCTAGAGAAGGTGGAGGAGACCCTTCTTTCAACCCAAGACTTAGACTTGCTATTGATAAAGCTAAGGCTGGAAATATGCCTAAAGATATATTAGAAAGAGCTATTAAAAAAGGAACTGGAGAATTAGGAGGAGTAGACTATATCGAAATGAGATATGAAGGATATGGACCAGCTGGAACAGCTTTCATAGTTGATGTAGTTACTGATAATAAAAATAGATCTGCTTCTGAAGTTAGAACTGCATTTTCAAGAAAAGGTGGAAACTTAGGAGCTGACGGAGCTGTATCTTGGATGTTCAATAAAAAAGGAGAAATTATTTTCTTAGCTGAACATATAGCTGATTCAGAAGAATTTATGATGGTTGCTTTGGATGCTGGAGCTGAAGATATAATTGAAGAAGATGGAGAATTCCAAGTTTTAACAGACCCAGCTGAATTCCAAAATGTTCTTCAATCTTTAACAGATGCTGGATATAAATATGATGAAGCAGAAATTACTATGATACCAGAAAACAAAGTTGCTATTACTGATTTAGATACAGCAAAAAAAGTTATGGTTTTATATGATGCTTTAGATGATTTAGACGATGTTCAAGAAGTTTACTCTAACTTCGATATTCCAGATGAAATAATGGAACAATTAGACTAATAAAAATTATATTTATAATTAAGAGGAAGATTTCAACTTTTGTTGTTTTCTTCCTTTTTATTTTACTTTAAAAAAATTTTTTCTATAATTAAGTTTATTATTGACATTAAAAACAGCTTATGATAGAATTATTAAAATTATTAATCCATATAGAGAGATTGAAGGACAGGCCTTATGATATCTCAGCAACCTACTGTAAATAGTGTGGTGCTAATTCCTGATAGATGGTAAGTATATACAAATCAAACTTCTTTTATCTATCAGATTAAAAGAAGTTTTTTTATTTTGGAGGTATAAATGAAAATAGCAGAATTATTTACTAAAAAACAACCAACAATATCTTTTGAAGTTTTTCCACCTAATAATATATATACTCTAGAAGATGTTTATCATGCAATTGATGAATTATCCATTTTAAAACCAGATTTTATGAGTGTTACATATGGAGCTGGTGGAAGTACTAGAAGAAATAGTGTGTCTATAGCCTCGAAAATTAAAAATGTAAATAAAATAGAAGCTCTTGCACATCTTACTTGTATAGGGGCTAAGAAAAATGAAATTGATAAAATTTTAGAAGAATTAAAAAACAACAATATTGAAAATATTATGGCTTTAAGAGGAGATATTCCTCAAAATGGAAATATTGAAAAAGGAGATTTTTTATATGCTAGTGATTTAATAAAACATATAAAAACTAAAGAAAATTTTTCAATAGGTGGTGCTTTTTATCCTGAAGGTCATCAAGAAACTAATGATATTTTAGACCTTTTTAATTTAAAAAATAAAATAGAAAGTGGTACAGATTTTTTAATTTCACAAATCTTTTTTGATAATGAAAAATTTTATGAGTTTAAAGAAAAATTAAAAAAATTAAATATAGATATTCCATTAATTGCTGGAATAATGCCAATAACAAATGGTAAACAAATTAGAAAAATAACTTCTATGTGTGGTTGTAGTATCCCTCCAAAATTAAAAAAAATATTAGATAGATATGAAAATAATCCAATAGCCATGAGAGAAGCTGGAATTGCTTATGCTATGGAACAAATTGTAGAATTAATTTCTGATGATGTTTCTGGAATACATATCTATACAATGAATAGAGTAGAGGCTTCTAAAAAAATAATGGAAAATATTGGAAGTATCTTAAGAAAGAGAGATGAAAATAATGGATATTAGAGAAGATTTAAAAAAGAAAGTATTAGTTTTAGATGGAGCTATGGGAACAGCCATTCAAAACTATAATTTAACTTCAGAAGATTTTTTAGGAAAAAAAGGTTGTAATGAAATTTTAAATTTAACTAGACCTGATATTATAAAAGATATACATAAAAAATATATAGAAGCTGGTGCTGATATTTTAGAAACCAACTCTTTTAACTGTAACTGTATTTCTTTAGAAAAATATAAAATAGAAGATAAAGTTTATGAACTTTGTAAAAAAAGTGCTGAGTTAGCTAAAGAAGTAATTAAAGCTAGTAATAGGAAAATATATCTTGCTGGTTCTATTGGACCTACAAGTAAATCTCTTACTATTCCTAGTGGAAAAAATCCTTATGATAGAACTTTGGATTTTGATACTTTAAAAGAAGCATATAAAGAACAAATAAGAGGATTAATTGATGGAGGAGTAAACCTTTTACTTATAGAAACAATTTTTGATGGACTTAATGCTAAGTGTTGTGTAATAGCTGCTGAAGAAATTATGAAAGAAAAAAATATAAAACTTCCTATAATGATTTCTGCTACTGTAAATAAAGAAGGGAAAATATTCACTGGTCAAAGTATTGAATCTCTAATTGTATCTTTAGACAGAGATTCTATTATCTCTTATGGTTTTAACTGTTCTTTTGGAGCCAAAGAATTAATTCCTCTTATTCAAAAATTAGGTAAATTTATTAAAAAGCCAGTATCTTTATACCCTAATGCTGGTCTTCCAAATGAAAATGGAGAATATGATGAAACCCCTGAAATAACAGCAAAACATTTAAAAGAATTAGTAGATAAAAAAGAAATAAATATTTTAGGTGGTTGTTGTGGAACTACTTTTGAGCATATAAGAAAAATATCTGAACTTGTAAAAGAAAAAGAGCCTAGAAAATTTCAAGAGAATTTTAAAATTACTGGATATTTATCAGGAAATGAAATATATAATTTTGAAAATAAATTTACTATAGTAGGAGAAAGAAATAATGTAGCTGGTTCTAAAATTTTCAAGAGTTTGATAGTAGAAAAAAATTATATTAAAGCTTTAGATATTACAAGAAGAGAAATAGAACAAGGAGCTAAAATAATAGATATAAATATGGATGATGGACTCCTTGAATCTGAAATTGAAATGGAAAAATTCTTAAGAATAATTCAAAATGATAATGAAATATCAAAATATCCTGTAATGATAGATTCTTCCGATTTTTCTGTAATTAAAAGAGCTCTTAAAAATATTCCTGGGAAACCTGTTGTAAACTCAATAAGTTTAAAAGAAGGGGAAGATAAATTTATTAAGAAAGCTCTCCTTATAAAAAAATATAATGCTTCTGTAATAGTTATGGCTTTTGATGAAAATGGACAAGGGGTATCCTATGAAAGAAAAATAGAAATTTGTTCAAGAGCATATAAAATATTAAAAAATCTTAATTTTGCTGATGAAGACATTATTTTTGATTTAAATATACTTGCTATTGGTACTGGAATGGAAAATGATAACTATAATGGTTTAAATTATTTAAAAGCTTGTAAATGGATTAAAGAAAATTTTAAAAATGTAGGAGTTATCGGAGGTCTTAGTAATCTTTCATTTGCATTTAGAGGAAATAATCTTCTAAGAGCAGGAATACATTCTATCTTTTTAGAAGAGGGAAAGAAAAGAGGATTAAATTTTGCTATTTTAAATCCTGGAGAAAAAGTCCCTTTATTAACTGATGAAGATAAAAATATTATAAAAGATTTAATCTTTGGAAAAAAAGAAAGTTTAGAAAAGATTTTCACTCTTCATCTTCAAAATAAAAAAGAAGAAATTTTACCTACTAAAGAATTAACTTTAGAAGAAAAAATCAAAAAAGCTTTAATAATAGGGGGAACTCCTGAATTTGAAGAAAATATAAAAGATGCTTTAAAACTTTATTCACCTCTTGATATAATTCAAAATATATTAATGGAGGGAATGAAAGAATTAGGAGAACTTTTTGAAAAAGGAAAAGTTTATTTACCTCAACTTATTCGTTCTTCAGAAGTAATGAATAAAGCTGTAGAATTAATTACTCCTTATCTTGAAAAAAATGAAAAAATAAACTCTAAAGGAAAAATTGTTATGGCTACAGTTGAAGGAGATGTTCATGATATAGGAAAGAATATTGTAGGAACTGTCTTAAAATGTAATGGATATGATATTATAGACGTTGGTGTTATGGCTTCTAAAGAAAAGATTTTTCAAGCTGTAAAAGAAAATAATGCGGATTTAGTAACTTTAAGTGGACTTATAACACCTTCTCTTAAAGAAATGGAAAAAGTCTTAAAATATTTTCAAGAAAACAATATGGAAATTCCAATATTAATAGCTGGAGCAACTACTTCTCCTCTTCATACTGCTTTAAAATTAGAACCTTTTTATCAGGGAAAAACTTTACATGTCCATGAAGCTATAGATACATTACAAGCAGCTAATAAAATTTGCTCTTTAGAAAAAAATAATTTCTTAAAAATAAAAACAGAAGAATTATATAATTTAAGAAGATTATATAATGATAATAAAAAAGAAAATAAAACAGCAAATACTAATCTTACTTCTCCTCCTATTATTCCAAAAGAAATTGGAGATAAATATTTAGAAATTAATTTAGAAGACTTAGAAAAATATATAAATTTAGATATTCTTCTCCTTACTTTAAAAGTAAAAAATACATCTGAAGAAGAAAAAGTAAAAAAAGAAATAAACTATATTTTTTCTAAAATGAAAGAAGAAAATAAGAAAGTAAAGTGTGTTTACGGAATTTTTCCTAGTAAAAAAGTATCTAATAAATTATTAATTGAAGATGAAGTAATAGCTGAAAAAGAAGATTTTATTTATAATTTTGTAAATGATAATGACTATATTGGAGTTTTTGCTGTTTCATTTAAAAGTAATATATTCGTGGAAAAAGAATATTTAAAAATTTTAGAAGAACTTTTAAATACAAGAATTGTAGAAGCTGGTGCTGAATATTTACAAGAATATATCAATAATAATATTTGGAATATAAATATTAGACCAGCTATAGGTTATCCTACTATTCCAAATCATTCTCTAAAGAAAAATATTTTAAAAATTTTGAAAGGAGAAAGAGTAGAAATATCTCTTACTTCTAATTATGCAATGATTCCTCTTAGTAGTGTTTGTGGCTTATATTTTGCTAATCCTAAAAGTTATTACAAAAAATAAAGGGAGTATTCCCTTTATTTTTTAATTATTTTTCAATATTATTTTCTGTAATATATTTTTCTATTTCACTTCCTGTAGCAAACCATGGAGTATCTTTAGAAAGCATAAATTCAAATAATTCTTCTAAAATTCCAATTCTACCTGGTGTTCCTATGGTTTGAGGGTCTAATTGCAATACATAACAAAGCCCTTCCTTGTGATATCCTATATACTCATTTTTCCAATTATTTAAAACTTGTGTATAATTAGCTATCCTTCCTTGTCCTTTTGGAAATGCTGGTCTATAGTTAAAAGCAAAGTATGGAAAATCAAATAATGCCCAATGAATTGGTATTTCTACTAAATTTCCATTAAATAATTTATGAATATAAGGACAATCATCATTACTTAAATTACTTGAATATGTAAATCCATTTTCTTTTGCAATTTCAAGAGTTTCTTTAGTAAGCTCTCCCTCTGGAGCTCTAAATCCTTTTGGATAATCACCCAAAATATTTTTTATACTCTCCATTCCTTTCCTAAAAACTTCTTTTTGCTCATCTTTTGTCATTAAACCAAAGTTTTCATGTTCATATCCATGAAATCCTATTTCATGTCCTCTTTTAACAATTTCTTTTATATCTTCTGGATATTTTTCTACTACTTTTCCTAGAGTAAAAAATGTTGCTTTTATATTATATTTATCAAATAAATCTAATATTCTAGGTAATCCTCTCAACATTCCATATTGTCCCATTGACATTGTTTTTGGTCTATTAATACAATCAGGAGATAATGAAAGCCAAAAAAATTCAGCATCAAGATTTACACTTACCATTACTACACAACTAGAATTATTTTTCCATCTCATTACTTTTCCTCCTTTCCATTCTCAATATACCAATTTGCTATTTCACTTCCTGTAGCAATCCAAACATCATCTTTTTCTAAAATATGTTTTATTAATTTTTCTAATATTTGAATATGTCCTGGAGTTCCAATAACTTGAGGATGCATCATTGGTACAAAACAAAGTCCATATTTATAATATCCATCAAATTCTCTTGTAAAATTATCTAATACTTGTTCATATCCTGATATTCTATCTAATCCACTTGGCTCTTCTGGAAAATAATTATATGCCATAGCAACATAGTCATCTAATTCCCAATGAGTAGGAATTTCTATAAAATTAGTTTTTTTATTTTCAATGATAGTATTATATGGTCTGTCATCACCACGCATTGAACTAGAATATAAAAAACCTCTTTTATATAATAATTTTGGAGTTTCTATAGCCCAATCTCCTGAAGGAGTTCTAAAACCTTTAGCTTCTTTATTAATTATTTTTTTATAAATCTTTTGTGTTTTTTCTATTATTTCAATTTGTTCTTCTACTGTTTTATCAAAAAATCTTTCATGAGTATATCCATGATGTCCTATTTCATGTCCCTCTTCGTCAATTTTTTTTATTAATTCAGGATTATCTTCTGCTACTTTTCCTGGTACAAAAAATGTTGCTTTTATATTATATTTTTTTAATAAATTTAGTATTCTTTCAACTGCCCTTTTAGGTCCATATTGTCCTATTGAAATAGACTTTATGTATTTTTCTCCATTAGGATATCCATCATTTCCATTTTTCCAAGTTGTATCACTATCCAAATCAAAACTAAACATTACAGCACATTTAGAATTTTCTTTCCATTCCATGCTATTTTCTCCTTACTAAAAAATATCATTTAATTTATAACTTTTTAAATTTTCTACTTCTTTTTCTATAAATTTATCTACAGATTCTATATGAGAATTTATACTTTTTTCTGAAGGTCCTCCTATTGTAGTTCTTTTTTCTACACATTTTTCTATACTTATTTCTTCATAAATATCATTTTCAAATAATTCTGAATAAGTTTTATATTCTTCCATAGAAAGATTATCTAAAGTTTTTTTATTATCAATACAATAAGCAACTATACTTCCAACAATTTTATAAGCATCTCTGAAACTCATTCCTTTATTTGTTAAATAGTCAGCCACATCAGTAGCATTTATAAATCCATCATGACAAGCTTTTAACATATTTTCTTTTAAAGGTTTTGTTGTAGATATCATTCCATTGAAAACATCTATACATTTTTTTACTGTATCAATAGCATCAAATAAAGCTTCTTTATCTTCTTGCATATCTTTATTATAAGCTAGTGGAATTCCTTTCATTGTTGTTAATATGCTCATCATATCTCCAAAAACTCTTCCACTTTTTCCTCTTATAAGTTCAGCAGCATCTGGGTTTTTCTTTTGAGGCATAATGCTACTTCCTGTTGAAAATTTATCACTTAATTCTATATAAGAAAAATCATTTGAAGAATAAACTACTATTTCTTCACAAAATCTTGATAAATGTACCATTATTATAGATAAGTCACTTATGAAACTCATAACATGGTCTCTATCTGATACTCCATCTAAACTATTTGCTATAGGTCCTTTAAATCCTAATACTTTACTTGTATATTCCATATCTAATGGATAAGAAGTTCCAGCAAGAGCAGCTGAACCAAGTGGAGAATAATTTGTTAATTCAAAAGTATTTTCTAATCTTTTATAATCTCTTTTAAACATTTCTACATAAGCTAATAAATAATGAGCAAAACTTATAGGTTGAGCTTTTTGTAAATGTGTAAATCCTGGCATATAAGTTTTTACATTTTCTTTAGCCATTTTAATTAAAATTTCTATTAATTCCATTAAATATGATTGTACTTTTTTTATCTCATCTTTTATATAAAGTTTTAAATCTAAAGCACATTGGTCATTTCTACTTCTTCCTGTATGAAGTTTTTTTCCTATATCTCCTATTCTATCAATAAGATTTTTTTCTACATTCATATGAATATCTTCGTATTCAATAGAAAATTTAATTTTTTTACTTTCTATATCTTCTAATATTTCTCTCAAAGTTTTTTCTATAAGTTCAGCTTCCTCTACTGTAACTATTCCTTGTTTACCTAAACCTCTTACATGAGCTATACTTCCCATAATATCATAATAAGCTAACTTATCCTCAAATTGAATTGTAGAATGAAACTCTAAAATTGAATTACTTGCTTTTTCTTTAAAACGTCCTGAAAAATATTGCATTTTTTACCCCTTTCTAAAAACTTTAATTTATAACATTTTTTCTAAAAATTGACGAGCTCTATCTGTTTTTGGATTTGTGAAAAATTCCTCTGGTGTTGTATCTTCTAATAGATATCCATCTGATAAGAAACATATACGATTAGAAACTTCTCTAGCAAATTTCATTTCATGAGTTACAATTATCATAGTGATTCCTGTTTTTACTAATCCTCTTATAACCTCTAATACTTCTTTTACCATTTCTGGGTCTAAAGCTGATGTTGGTTCATCAAATAAAAGAACATCTGGTTCCATAACAAGGGCTCTAACTATAGCAACCCTTTGTTTTTGTCCTCCTGATAATTTATCAGGATATTGGTCTTTTTTATCTTCAAGTCCTATTTTTTTCAATAAATCTATAGATTTTTTTATTGCTTCCTCTTTATTCATTCCTTTTACATTTACAGGAGCATATATCATATTTTCTAAAACTGTCATATGTGGGAAAAGATTAAAATGTTGAAATACCATTCCTACTTTTTCTCTAATTTTCATTATATCAGTTTTTTTATCTGTAATATCTGTACTATTAATTAATATTTTTCCATCTGTTGGAGTTTCTAAAAGATTTATACATCTTAATAATGTTGATTTTCCAGAACCTGAAGGTCCTATTATTGCTACTATTTCACCTTTTTTTATATTTAATGATATATCTTTTAAAACTTCTAAATTATTAAATTTTTTCTTTAAATTTTTAATTTCTATCATTTTTTCTTAATCTCCCTTCTAATACATTTGCAAAACTTGTTAAAATCATAACTAAAACATAATACATTAAAGCAACTATTATGAATGGCTCAAAGGCTAAATATGTAACATTCATTACAGTTTGTGAAGCACGCATCATATCAACAACTCCTATTGTAGAAACCAAAGATGATTCTTTTAATAAAGCTATCATTTCATTTACTAATCCTGGTAAAACTACTTTTACAGCTTGAGGAATTACAATATCTTTCATCATTTTATAATATGGTACTCCTAAAGCCATTGCTGCTTCATATTGTCCTCTATCTATAGATTGAATTCCTCCTCTTAATATTTCTGAAACATAAGCTGCTGAGTTTAATCCAAATGTTATTACAGCTGCATTAAGAGTTGGGATTTTATATCCTATAAGTTGAGGTGTAGCAAAATATACTAAGAATAGTTGTACTAATAATGGTGTTCCTCTAAATACTGATGTATAAATATTTGCAAATATTTGAAGAGGTTTTATTTTAGAAACTTTTACTAAAGCTAAAATTGTTCCTAATACAATTCCAGCCACTGCTGAAAGAAGAGTAAATTTCAATGAAATTACTAAACCATTTACAAATAATTTTTTATATTCTAATACTCTTCCAAAATGTAATTTTAATCCTTCATCTTTTATTTCATTATTATCTGAAACTTCATCTATTTTACTACTTTCATTTACTTTTGTAAATTCTTCTCCCATCCATTTTACAACTAATTTTTCTATTTCTCCAGATTCTTCTAATTCTGTTAAAGCTTTATTAAATATTTCTACTAATTCAGAGCCTTTTTGACATCCAATAGCATAAGAATCTGTAGATTTTACTTCTGATTCTGGAAGAACATGAAACTCTAAATTATTATATTTTTTCATAAATTCAGAAGCTTGTGAAGCATCTATTATAGCTGCATCAACTCTTTCATTTAATAATTCTTGCATTACTAAAGGACTGCTATTTAGTAATGTAACTTTTCCATCTTTAACTCTTTCAGCTATATTAGCATAATTTGTTCCAAATGTTGTTGCTATTTTTTTACCTTCTAATTTTTTTAATGAATATAAATTTTTATCTTTTAAACAAATTATAGCTGTTTTTGGATAAAAATAATCTTTTGTAAAATCTATATTCTCTTTTCTTTCTTCTGTAGGAGATATTCCTGATAAAACAAAATCAGCTCTTTTACTTTGTAATGCTCCTACTAAACCACTAAACTCCATATTATTTACTTCATAAGTAAATCCTAATTTTTCTGATAAAAGTTTTGCTATATCCATATCAAAACCTATTATTTCTTCTTTTCCATCTTCATTTAATTCTACTGATTCAAAAGGTGGAAAAGTAGCATTAACTGCCATTATTAAATGTTTTCCTGATAATGGTTTTGCTTTAAGATTTGTTATAAAACTTTCTCCTTCTTCTCCTAACCATTTTTTTGCTATTTCACTTAATTTTCCATTTTCTTTTAATGTTACTAATGCTTTATTAAATTCTTCTGTTAATGGAGAATCTTTTTGACATGCTATTGCAAATGATGAATTACTTGCTGGCGATTCTTTTTCTGATAATATATGATATGTTAATTTAGGTTGTTCTTTTACAAATTCTACTGCATGACGTCCATCTACTATAGCTCCTTCTACACGTCCACTTAATACTTCTTGTACTGCTACTACACTATTTTCTAAAGATACTAATTCTGCTCCCTTTACACCTTGAGCTATTTTTTCATAATTTGTTCCAAATGTTGTAGCTATTTTTTTACCTTCTAAACTTTTTAATGTTGAATATTCTTTATCTCCTTTTAATGATATTATTGCTATTTTTGGAAAGAAATATCCATTTGTAAAATCTACACTTTTCTTTCTCTCTTCTGTTGGTGACATTCCTGAAATTATGAAATCTACCCTTTTACTTTGTAGTCCTCCTATTAAACTACTAAATTGTGTATTCATTATCTCATAAGTAAATCCTAATTCTTCTGATAAAGCTGTTGCTAAATCTACATCAAATCCCACTACTTTATTTTGTCCATTTTCATCTAAGGTAACATATTCTAATGGTGGAAAATTAGCACTTGTTGCCATTACAAAATGTTTTCCTTCAAAAGTTTTTTTATTTTCAGCAATAGTATTTGTAAAAAATCCTACAAATACAATTAACATTGCTAAAAATTTTAAAATTTGTTTTTTTAATAATTCGTTCATTTACTCCTCCTAAAAAATAATTAAATTTTATATATTACCATTTCCCCAAGAACGATTTTTCTCTTCTGGAAATGGATATGAGACTTTACTATGGGCTAATTTTTGATAATATATTAACTCTGCCATTAAAACTAAATTAAAAGCTGGATCTATAACTGGAATATTCAATTCTTTTGATATTTCTTCTGCCATTCCTAAAAAACTTAAACATCCTAATATTATAACTTCTGCTCCATCTTCTATTACTTTTTTACTAGTTTCTAGTAAAAGTTTTTTTAAATTTTTTTTATCTTTATGTATATTTTCCAATGAAGTATTTATACTTCTAATAGAACAAAGTCTTGTAAAATCTACTCCTGAATTTCTCACAAATTCTTTTTTTTCAGGAATTCTTCTATCAAATGTGGTTATTATTGAAAAAGAATATCCTAATCCACAAGCTATTTGTAAAGAACACTGTCCTCCTCCAATTACAGGAATTTTTAATAATTCTCTACATGCTTCAATAGCTGGGTCACTTAAACAATAAATAGCTACTACATCATACCCTTCTTTTTCTGCTTCAATAGCTATTTTTATTATTTCTCCAGAAGCTAAATATACATCTGTTTTAGAATCAATTTCAATATTCCCATTTTTAGGACAATCCATAGAAATAATCGTATCTTTTCTTACTACAGTTTTTAATATTTTTATCCTTTCATCTAGCTCTTTTCTTGTTAGTCCAGCATCTGGATTAATAATTTTTAATTTCATACTTCACTCCTATCTATTTTTTGGGTAATAAAAAAAGCCAGTCAGTTTTTCAAAAACTAATCTGGCTTTAAATTTCTAATTTAACAAAATTAATAAGTATTTAAACTTTCTTTAATAATAATTAAAAACAAAATGCTATATAAGTTTTGGAAATGACAAAATAAAACGATATTCTTTTTTCATTATATTTTGTTTCCTTGACCTTAGGTTTAGCATTTTTCTCCTCCATTTATTTTTATTTGATAAGAATTATATTACATTGTTTTTTAAATGTCAATAATTTTTTTGTTTTTTTATATAAATTATTTATATTGACAATTTTTATTTTTAATAATAAACTATAAAAAAAGATTAGGAGGATTATATGGCAAATCCAAAAACTGCTCTTGAGCTTATGCAAGCTAGATACGAAGCTTATGTTCAAGGAGATATAGATTTTATAAAGAAGACTCATGATCCAAAAACTGCTAAAGGAATTAATTGGAAAGATGCTGAAGAATGGTCTAAAAATTCTCTTTGGTTTGGACTTGAAATTATTGAAACTATAAGAGGTACTCAATTTGATACTGATGGTATTGTTGAATTTAAAGCTTTTTACAAGGATAAAATATCTGGTAAAGAATTTATTCATCATGAGAGAAGTTACTTTGTAAAAAAAGGTAGACATTGGTATTATAAAGGTTGACTTCCAATAGATTAATTTTTAAGAGAAATTAGGAAAAATATGGAATTAGAAAATTATCAAAAAGAATTGAATAAAATTTTAAAAGGCTGCGATATTTGTAAAGCTAAAATGTGTAACTTCTGTCCTAATGGAAAAAGAAAGAAATTTTTAAAAGAAAAAATAAAAAAACTTTCTTCCCCAAAAAAATTTTTTTGAAAAAATTAAAAAATATATTTAAGTAATAAAAAAAGAGATGTTTATAACTTACAACATCTCTTTTATTTTTATAATATTATTTATTTTATCCTATTTTGATGAATAGTTAGGCGCTTCTTTAGTTATTTGGATATCATGAGGATGACTTTCTTTTAATCCTGCTCCTGTTATTTTAACAAATTTTCCATTTAATTGTAAATCTTTTATTGTAGGAGTTCCACAGTATCCCATACCTGCTCTGATTCCTCCACATAATTGGAATACTACGTCTTTTAAATCTCCTCTATAAGCAATTCTTCCTTCGATTCCTTCTGGAACTAATTTTTTAGCATCATTTTGGAAATATCTATCTTTAGAACCTCTCTTCATAGCTGCTAAAGAACCCATTCCAACATAAACTTTATATCTTCTTCCTTCATATATAATTTCTTCTCCTGGAGCTTCTTTAGTCCCAGCTAAAATTCCTCCTAACATTACACAGTCAGCTCCTGAAGCTAAAGCTTTAACTATATCTCCAGAAAGTTTAATTCCTCCGTCAGCTATAACTCCAATTCCTCTATCTTTACATACTTGATACACATCATTTACAGCTGTTAATTGAGGTACTCCAACTCCAGCTACAACTCTTGTTGTACAAATAGAACCAGGTCCAATTCCAACTTTTACAGCATCAACTCCAGCCTCTATTAAAGCAAGAGCAGCTTCAGCTGTAACTATATTTCCAGCTATTAAATTTAAATTAGGAAAAGCTTCTCTTATTTCTCTAACTCTTCTAATAACTCCAGCTGAATGTCCATGAGCTGAATCCATTGTAATTACGTCAACTCCAGCTTCTACTAAAGCTTTAACTCTTTCTAAAGTATCATTTCCAATTCCAACAGCTGCTCCTACTCTTAATCTTCCATGTTCATCTTTACAAGCATTTGGATATTCAACAATTTTATCTATATCTTTTATTGTAATTAATCCTTTTAAATATCCTTTTTCATCAACGATAGGTAATTTTTCTATTCTATTAGATAATAAGATTTCTTTTGCTTGGTCTAAAGTAGTTCCAACAGGAGCTGTAATTAAATTTTCTTTTGTCATTACATCTTCTATTAATGTATCATAATCTTTTCTATATTTTAAATCTCTGTTTGTGATTATACCTATTAATTTTCCATCTTCTTCTACAACAGGTAATCCAGAAATTTTATATTGCCCCATTAAATCATCAGCATCTCCTAAAGTTTTATCTTTAGTTAATGTAATAGGATTTTGAATCATTCCACTTTCATTTCTTTTTACTTTATCTACTTCTTTAGCTTGTTCTTCAATTGTCATATTTTTATGAATAAATCCAAGTCCACCTTGTCTAGCTAGAGCTATGGCTAAATCAGCCTCTGTAACAGTATCCATAGCAGCACTAACTATTGGTACATTTAATGTAATATTTTTAGTAAGTTTTGTTTTTAAATCAATATCTTGTGGTAATACATGTGACTCTGCTGGTATTAACAATACATCATCAAAAGTAATAGCTTCCTTAACTATTTTTCCATTCATATTATCCATTTCATTTTCTCCTTATACGATAATTAAAATTTTTAAACAAAGAGGCTGTAATTATATGCAGCCTCTATTTAGAATAATTTTTAAATAATAATATATTATATCATATCTTTAGCACCTATGTCACGTCTAAAAAATAATTTTTCACATTTTATTTTTTCAACATCATCATAGGCATTTTTCATAGCTTCTTGTAAATTTTTTCCTTCTCCAACAACTATTAAAACTCTTCCACCATTTGTTAAAAGTTTTCCATTTTCTATTTTTGTTCCCATATGGAAAATTTGAGATTTTATATCATTTGATATTATAATTTCGGCATTTGATGTAGAACTTGCTGGATATCCTTCTGAAGCCATTACTACTCCACAAGTAGTTGTTTCCTTCCACTCAACAGGAGTTTCTTTATTATCCATTATATCAAGTATAAGTTGAACTAAATCACTTTCCATTCTAGGTAAAATTGCCTCAGCTTCTGGGTCTCCAAATCTAGCATTAAATTCTATAGTTTTAACCCCATCTTTTGTGTCCATAATTCCAGCAAAAATAAATCCTGTAAATGGTAGCCCCTCTTCTACAAGTCCTTTTAAAGTAGGTCTTATAATTTCATTTACACTTGCTTCAATAATATCTTTTGTAACTCTTTTTACTGGAGAATAAACTCCCATTCCACCTGTATTAGGTCCTTTATCTCCATCAAAAACTCTTTTATGGTCTTGTCCAATTTCTAATGGAATAACTTTATCATTATGAGCTAAAGCTATAAGAGAAAATTCAAATCCGTCAAGATAATCTTCTATTACAACTCTATTTCCTGGAATATCAAAGGCTATATCTAAAGCTTCATAAGCCTCTTCTATTTTCATAGCTACAGTTACACCTTTTCCAGCTTTTAACCCATCTTCTTTTATAACAATAGGAGCCCCTTTTTTATTTACATACTCTAAAGCATCTTTTTTATTGTCAAAAGTTTTATAAGCCCCTGTAGGAACATTATATTTTTCCATGATTTTTTTAGCAAAATCTTTACTACTTTCAAGTCTTGCCACATCTTTTTTAGGTCCAAATATTTTTAAACCTTTTTCTTCAAAGGCATCAGCCACACCTAAAGCCAAAGTTGTTTCAGGTCCTACAACTGTTAAATCTATTTTTTCTTCTAAAGCAAATTTTACTAATCCTTCGATATCATTATCTTTTATATTTACATTTACTCCAAATTCTTCAATCCCTGGATTTCCTGGAGCTACATATACTTTTTCAACTAGTGGACTTTGATTTATTTTCCAAGCAAGAGCATGTTCTCTTCCACCTTTTCCTATAACTAATACTTTCATTTTATCTCCTCACTCAAATATTAATGTTTGAAATGTCTCATTTTTGTGAATACCATAGCTATACCATGTTTATTACATTCATCTATTGAAAGTTGGTCTTTTATAGAACCACCAGGTTGAATTATTGCTTTTATTCCATATTCTATTGCTAATTGAACAGTATCTGGCATTGGGAAGAAAGCATCAGATGATAAGTAAGCCCCACGAGATTTCTCTCCAGCTTGTTCTAAGGCTATCTTAGCTGCCCCTACCCTATTCATTTGTCCAGCTCCAACACCTAAAGTTTGATTATTTTTACTTACAACTATAGCATTAGATTTTACATTTTTTACAACTTTCCATCCAAATAATAATTCTTCAATATCCTCTTTAGTTGGTTGTGTTTCAGTAACACAAACTAAGTCATCAGCTGTTATTTCTCCAAAGTCTATATCTTGGATAAGTATTCCATCATTAACTCCAACTACTTTTTTCTTATTATAAATTTCTTTTGTAATATCTAAAGTCATAAGTCTTATATTTTTTTTAGCCATTAATATTTCTAAAGCTTTATCTGTAAATCCAGGAGCTATTACTATCTCCAAGAATAATTTATGTAATTCATTTGCTACATCTACATCTATAATATCATTAACAGCTACAATTCCTCCAAATATAGAAATAGGGTCAGCTGTATAAGCTCTATCCCAAGCTTCTTTTAATGTATCTCCTATTCCAACTCCACAAGGATTTGTATGTTTTACAGCTACTACAGCTTTTTTACCAGAATTTAAAAATTCTCTTAAAATTTCAATAGCTCCATTAGCGTCTTGAATATTATTATATGATAATTCTTTTCCATGTAATTGTTTTGCACTTGCTAAAGAATATCCTGTCATAGGAGAGGCATAGAAAGCAGCTGATTGATGAGGATTTTCTCCATATCTTAAATCTTGAACTTTTTCATAATTTAAAGTTAATTTTTCTGGATATTCAATTCCTAATTTAGAAGTTAAATATCCAGCTATTAAAGAGTCATAAGCTGCTGTAGTTCTAAATACTTTAGCTGCTAATTCACATCTAAACTCTAAAGTTGTATCTCCATGTTCTTTTATCTCATCTAATACTCTTTGATAATCAGCTGGGTCAACACAAACAGTTACAAATTTATGATTTTTAGCTGCTGACCTTAACATACTTGGACCACCAATATCTATATTTTCAATTAATTCTTCGTGAGTTCCACCTTTTTTAAGAGTTTCTTTAAATGGATATAGATTTACTACAACCATATCTATTAATTCGATATGATTATCTACTAAGTCTTTCATATGCTCTGGATTATCTCTTACACAAAGAAGTCCTCCATGTACATTTGGATGTAAAGTTTTTACTCTACCATCCATCATTTCAGGGAATTTTGTTATATCAGAAATTCCTAAAGTTTTTATTCCTGCTTCATCTAAAGATTTTTTTGTTCCACCTGTTGATATTATTTCATATCCTAAAGTAACTAATTCTTTTGCAAATTCAACTATTCCTGTTTTATCTGAAACGCTTATTAAAGCTCTTTTCATTTTAAATCCTCCTAAAAATTTTTACATAAATTTTTTAATGTTTCTGGATAAATTCTATGCTCTATTTTATGAATCTCTTCTTCTAATTTTTCTAAATCCCAATCTTTTTCAATTACTAATTTTTCTTGATAAATTATCTTTCCACTATCTACACCTTCATCTACATAGTGAATAGTAACTCCTGTTTCTTTAGCTCCAGCTCTAAAAGCATCTCCTATACCATCTTTTCCAGGGAAATTTGGTAAATAAGCTGGGTGAATATTTATAATTTTATCTCTATACTCATTTAATAATACTGGAGATATTATTCTCATATAACCAGCTAAAGCTATTAAATCTATATTATTTTCTTTTAAAATTTCTATTATTTTTTCTTCATATTCTTTCTTTGAAGGAAAAGTTTTAGGAAGTACCACATAACATGGTACTCCTAATTTTTTTGCTCTTTCTATTGCATAAGCTGACTCTTTATCAACTATTAAAAGTTCTACAGAGTAAAGTTTTTCTTCATAGTTTCTACTTGTTTCAACTATACTTTGGAAATTTCCACCATTTCCAGAAGCAAATACAGCTACTCTTACCATACTAAGTCTACTCCCTCTTTACCTTCTACTATTTCTCCTAATAATACAGGTTTTTCTCCTAAAGATTTTAAAACTTCCATAGTTTTTTCAACTTTATCTTCATCAACAACTATCATAAATCCAATACCCATGTTAAATACATTGTACATCTCTTCTTTTGGTATTTGTCCTACTTCTTGTAAGAATTTAAAGATTTTTGGAGTATCAATTACTTTTGTATCTAATTTCGCTTGTAATCCTTCAGGTATAATTCTAGGTACATTTTCATAGAATCCTCCACCTGTTATATGACACATTCCGTTAACTTCAACTTCTTGTAAAAGTTTTTTGATAGTTTTTACATATATTCTTGTAGGAGTAAGTAAAGTTTCTCCTAAAGATTTTCCATCAAATACATCTTTATATCCATTTAAATCTAATTGATTATCTTTCATAACTATTTTTCTAACAAGAGAGAATCCATTTGAATGAACTCCAGTTGAAGGAAGTCCTATTACTTTATTTCCTTTTTTAACTTTTTCTCCTGTTATTAATTTTGATTTTTCTACAACTCCAACACAGAATCCAGCTAAATCATAATCTCCAACTTCATACATATCTGGCATTTCAGCAGTTTCTCCACCAATTAATCCACATTCTGAAAGTTCACAACCATCAGCTACACCTTTTACAATTTGCTCTATTTGTTCTGGGAAGTTTTTACCTACAGCAACATAATCTAAGAAAAATATTGGCATAGCTCCTTGAACTAATACATCATTTACACACATAGCTACAACGTCTTGTCCTATTGTGTCATGTTTATCCATTTTGAATGCTAACATTAATTTTGTTCCAACACCATCAGTTCCACTTATTAATACAGGTTCTTTATATCCTAAAGCTGATAAATCAAACATTCCTCCAAAAGCTCCGATACTATCTATTACACCTTTAACTTTTGTTCTTGCTACATGAGATTTTATTCTTCTAACTGATTCATATCCAGCCTCTAAGTTTACTCCTGATTCCATGTATTTTTGGCTGCTCATATTGTTTTCCATATATTCTTTACTCATTTTTTAAGTTCTCCTTTAGTATTTTATAATTATTTTTTAAAGAAATTTACACCGTTAGCAAATATATCTTGCATTTTTTCAAAATAGATATTTTGGAATACTCCCTCTTCATAACGTTCTGAGTGTCCCATTTTTCCTAAGATTCTTCCATCTTTTGAAGTTATTCCTTCTATTGCATAGTAAGAACCATTTAAGTTATATTTAGGGTCTAAAGTAGGATTTCCTTCTAAATCACAGTATTGAGTTGCTACTTGTCCATTTTTAAATAATTCTTCAGCAAACTCTTTACTTACTACAAATTTTCCTTCTCCATGAGATAGAGCTATTGAATGAACATCTCCAATATTGAATGATGATAACCAAGGTGATGAATTAGAAGCTATTCTTGTTGTAGCCATTCTTGAAACATGACGGTTAATATCATTTCTAAATAATGTTGGAGAATTTTCATTTAACATATCCATATCTCCATAAGGTAATAATCCTGATTTTATTAAAGCTTGGAATCCGTTACAAATTCCTAACATTAATCCTTCATTAGCTAAAAATTTATTTATACTTTCTTTTACTTTTGGATTTTGTAA
Organism: Fusobacterium perfoetens ATCC 29250; assembly: GCF_000622245.1. Classification (NCBI taxonomy): domain Bacteria; kingdom Fusobacteriati; phylum Fusobacteriota; class Fusobacteriia; order Fusobacteriales; family Fusobacteriaceae; genus Fusobacterium; species Fusobacterium perfoetens. The sequence goes on from NZ_JHXW01000006.1 coordinate 75,326, forward strand.
GATATTTGTTATAAATTTACCTGAACCATCTGGCTCATCTCCAGCACTGAATCCTCCAGGAATTGCTATAATTTGACTTTCAAGTATTTTTTTAGAAAGTTCATCTATACAAACTTCCATATCTTTAACTGTTAAGTTATTTATTACAAATATTTCTGATTTTCCTCCAGCTCTATCAAAGGCTTTAGCTGTATCATATTCTGAGTTTGTTCCTGGGAAAGCTAGAACTAATACTTTTGGAGTATCGTATAATGTAGAAGCTTTTTGAATCATGTTTCCTTTCTTTTCAGTAGGTTTTATTGCTTCTCCATTAGCTTTTTTACCAGCCTCATATGGATATATTTTTCTATATCTTTCTTCCCAAATAGTTATTGCTTCATCTATTGAAAGTATAGCTTCATTAATTTTTATTGAATGGCCTTGAACTTTTCCAAGTAAAATTCCAAAATCTAATTCTTTTGTAGATTCTACAACTATTGCTCCAGGCATTAAATCAAATAAGTTTTCTTTAATTTCTACAACTATACCTAATTTATTTCCAAATGTCATTTTCATTAATGCTTCAGCTACTCCACCAAATTTTACTACTGATGAAGAAATTATATTTTTAGCTAGTATTTCTTTTCTAACATTTTTAAAGTTTTCTTTTACAGAATCATAAACAGGAGTGAAATCTCTATTATATTCTGGTTTTACTAAATAGATATAATTTCCTTCTCCTTTAAATTCAGAAGAAATTATATTTTGAGTTTTTTCTGTTACTACAGCAAAAGAGATTAATGTAGGTGGTACATCTATATCTTTGAATGTTCCACTCATACTATCTTTTCCACCAATAGCTGGAGTTTCAAACTCAACTTGAGCTTCAATAGCTCCAAGTAATGCCATAAATGGTTTACCCCATCTACTTGGAGTTTTTCCTAATCTTTCAAAATATTCTTGGAATGTAAGTCTTGCTTTAGAGTAATCTCCTCCAACAGCTGTAACTTTGGCAAGAGATTCAATTACAGAATATATAGCTCCTAAATATGGAGATTTTTCTGAAATATATGGATTAAATCCAAAAGTTAATATTGAAGCTGTATTTGTAAATCCTTTTGTTGGGAATTTTTGGATACTTGCTTCACTTTCTGATAATTGATATTTTCCTCCATAAGGCATATGAACTGTTGATCTACCAACTGTAGCATCAAACATTTCTACCATACCTCTTTGAGAAGCTACATTCATATCTTTTAATGTTTCAACTAATTTATATTTTAATTCTCCCTCTTTAGAAGATTTGAATACATCTACTACTTCTGGAGCTATTACTTCTACATCTTGTTCTTGTCTAACTCCATTTGTATCTAAGAAACTTCTAGCTATATCAACTATTGTTTCTCCTCTAAATTTAATAACAAGATTTTCTTTGGCTGTAACTTTAGCCACAACACTTGTTTCTAAGTTTTCTGCCTTCATTAATTCATTGAATTTTTCTACATTTTCTGGAGCTACTACAACAGCCATTCTCTCTTGAGATTCACTAATTGCTAATTCAGTTCCACTAAGTCCTAAATATTTTACAGTAACTTTATCTAAGTCAACTTCTATTCCTCTAGCTAACTCTCCAATAGCAACTGAAACTCCTCCAGCTCCAAAGTCATTTGATTTTTTAATAAGTTTTGTAACTTCTGGATTTCTGAAAGCTCTTTGAATTTTTCTCTCTATAGGAGCGTTTCCCTTTTGAACTTCTGAAGAACATTTAGTAAGTGATGAATCGTTATGCTCTTTTGATGAACCTGTAGCTCCTCCTACTCCATCTCTTCCTGTTTTTCCTCCAAGAACTATAATTATATCTCCAGGAATTGGTTCTTCTCTTAATACATATTCTTTTTTAACAGCTCCAACTACAGCTCCAACTTCCATTCTTTTTGCTTTATATCCATTGTGATAAATCTCTTTTACAAAAGTTGTAGCAAGTCCAATTTGGTTTCCATAAGAAGCATATCCATGAGCTGCTCCTTTAGAAATTCTTACTTGTGGTAATTTATTTTCTAATGTATCTTCTAATTTTTCACAAATATCTCCAGCTCCTGTAACTCTCATTGCTTGATATACATAAGCTCTTCCTGATAATGGGTCTCTTATAGCTCCACCTATACAAGTACTAGCTCCTCCAAATGGTTCTATTTCTGTTGGATGGTTATGAGTTTCGTTTTTAAACATTAAAAGCCATCTTTCAGTTTGTCCATCTACATCTATATCAACTTCAACACTACAAGCATTTATTTCTTCAGAAACTTCCATATCATTAAGTTTTCCGATTTTTCTCATATATTTTCCACCAATAGTTCCCATATCCATTAAAGTCATAGGTTTTCTATTTCCGTGTACTTCTTCTCTTAATTTTAAATATCTTTCATAAGCTTTTTGAATAGCCTCTGTCATTTGCCCTTTTTCTATTTTTACATCTTTCAAGAAAGTTTCAAATGTTGTATGTCTACAGTGGTCTGACCAATAAGTATCTAAAACTTTTATTTCTGTTTCTGTTGGATTTCTTTTTTCACTTCTAAAATATTTTTGGATATGAGCTAAATCTTCTAAAGTCATAGCAAGACCATTTACTGTTAAATATCTTTCTAATTCTTCCATTGTATAGTCATTAAATCCTTCTAACACTGGTACAGGCTCAACTTTAACATCTTCTGTATTATCTAATACAGTTAAATCTTTTTCTCTTGTTTCAATAGGATTAATTAAATATTTTTTAATTTTTTCTAATGATTTAATTTCTCCCTCAAGAACAACTATTTTTCCACTTTTAATTTTAACTGTATCTTTACTATTTAAAAGAACTAAAAATTGTTCTGCCGAATCAGCTCTTTGGTCATATTGTCCTGGTAAATTTTCTATAGCTATATATGTTTTTCCAGATAAATCAATTTCTTCATATACATTATCTGTAACTCTTTCTCCTAAAACTTTATTTTTTAAAAGCTCAACATCATCTTCATCACAATTAAATACATCATAAACATTGATTAATTGAACTTTTTCAAGTCCTGTTTCGTAAAGATTTTCTTGTAATTCTCTTAATATTGATTCTCCTTCTACTTGAAAACCTGGTTTTTTAGAAACAAAAATTCTTTTATCCATCTTTCCTCCAAATTAATATATATAAATTTTTTTGCTTATGTGTTTACTTACTTAATTCTATTGCTCTTGCTAAAAGTTTTTCTACATCATCACCAATTAAATTAAGATGTCCCATTTTTCTATCAACTTTAGCTTCTCCTTTTTTATACATATGAAGAAACTCATTTTCTCTTAATTTTGCACTTTCTATTCTTTCAACATCTTGTCCTAAAATATTTAACATAACACTTTTGTGTAATAATTTTGGGTCTTGTAATTTTCTTCCACAAATTCCCTCAATATGTAAATCAAATTGAGATTTATCACAACCATCTAAAGTATAATGAGCTGAATTGTGAGGTCTTGGAGCCATTTCATTTACATAAATTTCTCCATCTTTTCCATAGAAATATTCAATAGCTAGAGGTCCTACAAAATTTAATCCATCTATGATTTTTTTTGTAATATCTTTTACTTTTTCTTGAATTTCTTCTGATACTCTAGCTGGAGCTATTGTTATATGAAGAATTCCTTTTTTATGTATATTTTCTACAACAGGAAAAACTCCAATAGTTCCATCAGTACTTTTAACTGCTATACAAGATAACTCGCATTGAAAATCTACCATTTGTTCTAAGATATACTCTCTTTTTTCTAAATCTTTTTTTGCTTTTTCTAAATCTTCAGGAGTTTTTATTACCCATTGACCTTTTCCGTCATATCCTCCCATTGAAGTTTTTAATATAGCTGGATATCCGATCTCTTCAATAGCTTTATCTAAAGTTTTTTCATCAAGAACTTCCACAAATTTTGCTGTTTTTATTCCCAAAGCATTTATACTAGATTTTTCTCTAAATCTATGTTGACTAATATATAGTGGTCTTATTCCTTGAGGTACATATCCACCATTATCTTCTAATATATCTATTGATTCAGAAGTAACATTTTCAAACTCATAAGTTATAACTGATGATTCTTTTGCTATTTCTAATAAAGCTTCTCCATCATCATAAGGTTTTACTAAATGTTTATCTGTTACATATTTTGCACAAGCTGATGGAGAGGGTTCTAATACCATTGTTTTGTATCCTTGTTTTCTAGCACTTTCACAAAGCATTTTTCCTAATTGCCCTCCACCTAAAATTGCTATTGTGCTTCCTTTTTCAATTAACATTATAATTCTACCTCACTTGTTTCTAAAACTTGGTCTCTTTGTTCTCTTCTAAATTCATCAACTTTTTTAGCCACTTCTTCATCCATAAGAGCTATAATTTCACTAGCCAATATACCAGCATTTTTAGCTCCAGATTCTCCTATTGCCAAAGTTCCTACAGGAATTCCACCAGGCATTTGAACTATTGAAAGAAGAGAATCTTGTCCACTTAAAGCTCTTGATTTTACAGGAACTCCAAGTACAGGTAAAGAAGTTAAACTTGATACCATTCCTGGTAGATGGGCAGCTCCTCCAGCTCCTGCTATTATTACCTTTAATCCTCTTTCTTTAGCAGTCTTAGCATATTCAAACATCAATTCTGGTGTTCTGTGAGCTGAAACTATTTTTACTTCATAATCAACTCCAAATCTTTTTAACATTTCTACAGCTTTTTCCATTGTAGGAAGATCTGAACGACTTCCCATTATTACACCAACTCTAGGCATCTAAACCCTCCTTAAACTTTTAGTAAAGATATTTAAAATTTATAATAAAAAATGCACTATGAAATTTGGACACACTTATCTTGTCCATATTTTTCATAGTGCACACTTATACACATATTATTTATATAATTACAATTATTCCTCTTTCTTTTTTTAAGAAAAACAAAAAACACCTTTTTATCTCCTTTATTTTAAAAATGATTACACCAATCATTAAAACAAAACGAAAGAAGTCTATATATTTTTAATCACTTATAGTCTGTAAATTTAAGGTTTACAGGTAGAAACTCGTTGTCCATATTACAACCATTATATAAGCTTCTTTGAGGTCTAATTTTAAGAATAAGATAGAATATCATATTTTTTTATTTTTTTCAAGAAAAATTATAAATTTTTTATACTTTTTAAGAAAATGTTATTTTTTTCAGTATCTTTTATTGCTATCCTTACAAAATTATTACTCAAAAATTTAAAATTAGAACAATTTCTCACAAGAATATTTTTTTCTAATAATCTTTTTTGAAATTCCTCTGCTTTCATGTTTTTTATCTTTAGTAGTACAAAGTTTGTATAGGTTTCATAGACTTCAATATAATCTACTTTTTTTAACTCCTCTACAAATCTCACTCTCTCATTTTTTATCCAATTATCTGTTTTTCCTATGTATTCTTTATCTTTTAATATAATTTTCCCACTTAAATCAGCAAAAGCATTTACTGTCCAAGGCTCTTTTATAGAATTTATCTTTTCTATAATTTTGTTATCATAAGTTATTCCATATCCAAGTCTTATTCCTGGTAAAGCAAAATATTTTGTTAAAGCTCTTAAAATAAATATATTTTTACTTTTTAGAGTATTTAAAGTTTTTTCTTCCCAACCCTCAACAAATTCTAAAAAACACTCATCAACAAATAATTTTATATTATTTGTTTCTAAAAATTCATTTAATTCTTCTAATATTTCTTTTTTGACGAAAGAACCTGTTGGATTGTTAGGGTTACATAAAACTATTAACTGATAATTAATAGCCTCTCTTTTTAATTTTTCTACATCTAAATAAAAATTCCTTTTTTCATTTTCTATATTTTCATCTAATTTAAAATATCCTATCTCACAATCTATATTTCTTAAAGCTCTCTCATATTCTGCAAAAGTTGGGGAAACTATCAATGCTTTTTTAGGAAGTAGTGCCCTCATATAAAGAAATAAAACTTCTGTTGCTCCGTTTCCTACAATTATATTATCACTTGATATATGATTGTACTCTCCTATACTTTCTCTTAATTCTACATAGTGAACATCAGGATACCTTTCTAAAAGAGATATATTATTTTTTATTCCCTCTTCTAAAGATTTTGGTACTCCTAAAGGATTTATATTTGAGCTATAATCTAAGATTTCTCTTTTTCCCTCTCTTTGAAATTTATAAATATTTCCTCCATGTATATCCATTTAATTCTCTCTTTTCTCCATAATATAATTTTTTAATAATATTTTATTTCTTTCTACAAATTGTTCTTTGATAACTTTATAACCTCTTTTTATAAAAAATGTTTTTGCTGTTATAGAAGCATGAGTATATATCAACTTTTTATTTATTTTCTTTTCCAATTCATCACAAATCATTGTAGCTATTCCCATCTTTTGAAAATCTTTATGTACATATAATCTATCTAAATATCCATCTTTGTTAATATCTCCAAATCCAACTATTACACCATTATTTTCAGCAACAACAGTATAATTTTCTGAAAGAGAAATATTCCATTTTTCTATATCTATATTTTTAGGAGCCCATACATCTAACTGTATCTTTGTATAATCTCTCTTATTAATATTATGTACTGTATTATAAAAAAGTTCTATTATTTCTTTACAGTCTGAAGATTTATATTTTCTAAGTTTTATAAAATTTTGTTCTACATCTACTAAATAATATTTTTTATCTTGTGAAAATATTTGGAAAATATCCTTTTTATAATTTTTGTCTATTAAAATATAATTACAATTATATTTTTTACATTCTCTTAGATTTTTTTCATTTTCTCTAATAAGAAAATCTTTAGTACAATAAGAATCATCTAATCTTTTTTCTACTACATTAGCATACTTCAATATTTTTTCAAAATTATTTTCAATATATTTTCTAGTCATTATTAGACAATAATATTTTATATTTTCTAAATATTGTTTATCAAAATCTTTTTTCCAATTAAAAGGGATATAAAGGCCCTCTACTATTAAATCTTGTTTGTTCTCAATAGCTGTTTTTATAATTTCTTTTATAATCTCCCAAAGATATGAAGTTAGTTTTTCATCATCTTCTACTGTAAAATTTATATTTTTACTTCTTATTAATCCCATTTTTATATGGTCTATTGATAAATAAGGAAATTTATATTTTTCTAATAATTTTTGAGCTAATAAAGTTTTTCCTGTATGTGAAGTTCCAGTTATTAAAATTATCATAAAACCACCTTTATTAATTGAGATAAGATCAGAAATACAATTAGTCCTATTCCAGATGAAATATATAAAAGTTTTCTAGCATTTTTTATATCATCTAAAATAAAATCTCTTTTTTTATCTCCTATTGTAGGTTTATCATAGATTTTTCCAAAATAACTTGTTTTACCACCAAATTGTAAACCTAAAGCTCCAGCAAAGGCAGCTTCTCCATGTCCAGAATTTGGGCTTCCATGATTTAATCTATCTCTTAGAAATATTCTCCAAGCATTTTTATAATCCATTCTTAAAATAAAAGCTCCTATTGGAATAATAACTCCCCCAGCTATCCTTGCTGGAAGAAAATTAGCCACATCATCAACCTTGGCTCCTATCATTCCAAAATCTATATATTTTTCATTTTTATATCCTAACATTGAATCTATAGTATTTATAGCCTTATAAGTCATAGCAAAAGGTAGGGCTAAAGATATATCATTATAAGTAAAAAAACTTCCAACTATAGCAAAAAACATAGGGGCAATAACTCCATCAACAGAGTTTTCTGCTATGGTTTCTACTACACTTCTTATTACTTGTTGTTCGTCCATTTTTCCTGTATCTCTACTAACTAAATAGGAAACTTCTCTTTTTGCTCTCTCAATATCATTAGATTTTAAAATTTCATATATCTTTTTTCCCTCATCAGCTAAACATTTTGTAGCTAAAGTTGTATAAAGAAAAAATATTTCAGTTATCTTTGATATTGCTAAAACATATGAAACTCCAAAGGTTATTGTTAAAACTAAAAATACTAAAATTCCACCAGTTAATTTTTTATTTTTAAAATTATATAATTTTTTTTCTAAAAAACTTATTAATTTTCCTATAACTCTTACAGGGTGATAAAAAAATTCTGGGTCCCCTAAAATTAAATCTAATACATAAGCTATAAAATATCTAGTAGCAAAAATCATCTGTTTCCTCTCTATTTAGTATCTTGTAAATATAATCTACATCTAAATTTTCTCTTAAAAGTTTTTCTAATTTTTCAAATTGTTTTTCTCTATACTCTTCAAAAGATAAATTTCCACATCTTTTTTTAATGTCTTCACTATCTCTTTTAGAAATAAGTCCATCTTCATCTTCTATATCTATAATCTCATAAGGAACAACTCCTAAAACCTTTGTTTTAGTAAGTCTTTCAATTTCATTTATACCTTTTTGTAAAATATCTTTTTTTCCACGAAATTTATTTATTATTATCCCTTTAAGATTTCTTTTTTCTTCTTCATTAAATAAAGTATATGTCCCTATTATTGAAGCAAAAACTCCACCTCTATCTATATCAGCTACTAAAATAAAAGGAGCATTAGCTATTTTTCCCATAGATGTATTTACAATATCATTTTCTTTTATATTTATCTCTACAGGACTTCCTGCTCCTTCTAATACACAAATTTCATATTTTTTAGGATAAGTTTCATAAATTTTCTGCAGATATTCTCTATATTTCACTTTTTCAGATGAATATTTTTCCCCTGTAGTAGTTTTTTCATACTCACCATTTAAAATAATATCTACAATTCCATTTCCCTTTGGAATTATAAGAATAGGATTCATCCAAGATTGTGGTTCTTTTTTACAGGCATAAGCTTGCAAAACTTGTGAGATTGCAATTTTTTTATTATTTCCAATTTCACAGGAGTTTCTTGACATATTTTGGCCTTTAAAAGGCACTACCTCATGACCATCACTTGTAAATATTCTACAAAGTCCCGTTGTTATAAGACTTTTCCCAGCTCCTGAAGATGTTCCTAGTATCATTATATTTTTATGTTTTTCTCTCATTATTCCCTCTAAATTTTAAATCTTACTCTTGATAATATCTCTACAGATTTTCTTGAATTTTTAAAAGTATTTACTTTTGACTCTAATTCTCCACTTTCTATTAAATTTAAAAACTCATCTAACTCATAAACCATTTGATTACTATCTTGTTCTACAGTTAAATTTTCTTCTGTTCCATCTCTTAAGATAAGTTTAATACTTCTCATTTTAGAAATATCATCTATAAGGATACTTCCCTTTTCTCCTAAAATCTCATTAGGTAAAAAAGTTTGAGTTATTTTAGAATGAATTATTGTAATAATTTTATCACTATAAGTTAAAAGCATTGTACCTGTACCATCTACACCTGATTCTACAAGATAATTTCTAGCTGTAAAAGAAAGTGGTTCTCCAAATAAATCTAAAGATACATATAAAGGATAAATTCCTAAATCAAAAGATGAACCACCATGAAATTTAGTGTCAAATACATTTGTTAATTCTCCATTTTTTAATAAATCATATCTTGAAGAGTATTGAGAAAAATTAAATACTACATTTCTAATTTCTCCTATTCTATGTAAATTATCTTTTAAAACTTTCATATTTGGTAAAAAAGTTGTTTTCATTGCTTCCATATATACAACTTTATTTTTTTCAGCTATTTTTATATTTCTATCAAAAATTTCTAAATCTGTTGTTATAGGTTTTTCACAAATTACATGTTTCTTATTAAGTAAAAATATTGTTGTCTGCTCTCCATGTAATGAGTTAGGTGAAGCAATATATACAGCATCTATATCAGAAGATTTTCCCATTTCTTCTAAATCTGTAAAAATTTTTCCTCCTACTCCACAATTTTTTTGAAATTCTAAGGCTGTTTCCTCTTTTCTTGAATAAATAGCTCCTACTTCACATTTAGGATTTCTTTTTATAGCTTCTACGAAATCTTTACTTATCCAATTTGTACCTATTATTCCAAATCTTATCATAATTATCCCTCCTAGTAAAAATATTGTGTTATTCAAAAAAATTTATTGCAAAATTCCAAAAATTTTTATAGGCTATTTTCTCTATATCCTCTTTTGTATAACCTCTATTTAAAAGTTCTTGTATAATATTTTGACTTTTAGAAGCATCTTCTAAATCTATAGGATTTGTATCACTATGTCCTTCTAAATATTCACAAAAATCAAAACCAAAAGCTACATGATTTATTCCTACTAAATTTACTAAATAATCTATATGGTCTACTAAATCCTTTAAAGTTGGTCTTTTATTAAAATCTACATCTTCTACTTTAACAGGATTAGAATACTCACATTTTTTTATAAAACCAACATAAGCATTAACTCCTATAAGTCCACCTTTTTGTGCTATAGCTTTAATTTGTTCATCTGTTAAATTTCTAGGAACATCACAAAGAGATTTACAATTTGAATGGGAAGCTATTATTGGTCTTGTTGTAGTATTGTATATATCCCAGAAAGTTTTTTCATTAGCATGAGAAACATCTATTATCATTCCCAATTTATCCATTTTTTCTATAGCTTTCTTTCCTAATTCTGTAAGACCTCTCTCTTTATCTCCTAAAACTCCTGTTCCTAGAGAATTTTCTTCATTCCAAGTAAGAGTAGCATGTCTAAATCCTAAATTATAAAATGTATCTAACCAATCAAGATTATTTTCTACAACTCTTAATCCCTCTATTCCCATTAAAACATTTATTTTTTCAAAATTTGGATTTAAAAAATCTTCTTTAGATTTTAAAATATGAAATATATCTTCATTACTGTTTATCTCGTTCATAGTGGCATTAATCATCAACATCATTTCTTTTTCAACTTGCTCTTTTTCATATTTTGAATCAAGCCAAGCTACAAATATTCCACCAAAAATCTCTCCTTTTTTCAATCTTTCTAAGTGAAAATTTTTAAATCTATCTTTTTCTATTCCGTCTTTTTTCTTTCTATGAATGTCATACCATATATCAGCATGTAAATCAAATATTTTCATATAACCTCACTATATATCTAAATCATCAATATCTATTGAGTTTAAAAGTCCCTTTAAAGTTTTTAATTCATCTTTTGTGAAAGTTAAACCTTTTCCCATTTTTTCGTGATTTTCATCCCAATCTCTTATATCTACTTTAGCTTTTCTTCCATTCCATGAAATTATATTTACTTCTTTTTTCCAACCTTTTGAACCTTCTCCTATAATTCCTAATTCTTCTATAATATCAAATTTTATTTCTGCCATTTTGTCTCCTCCTATTTCCTCTTATATTTTAATTATACAATATCATTAATTTTTTTAAAAATTTTTTTTATAATTTTTCATTGACAAAAAGTATTTTTTATTATTTAATTAAACTAATAAACTAATTATTTTAAGGGCGAGGTTTGTTTATGAAAAAAATATTTTTTGGAGCAATGATTTTTATATTCCTTTGTGTTTTTCTCAAGGAATTTTTTGTGGGATTTGAAAATTTCTATCCTCATTTTATTTCTTTAGGATTAGGGGTTTTAATTTTTTCAGTTTATTTTTTTGCCAAGGGAATGCAAAGAAATATCTCTCTACTTTGTTTTAGTATTTCCCTTTTACTTCTTAGTCAGAATTTTGATACTAAATTACTCTATAAAAGTTTAGAGAAAAGTGTTGGAATTATTTGTATATTTACAGTAATACCACTTCTTACATTTCCTATTGAAAAAGGTGATTATTCTCATTCAATTAAGAATTTTGTAAGTAGATTTAGTAAAAATAATAAATTTATTTTTACTATTTTATCTCTTTTTCATTGGATACTTACAATAATTTTAAATATTCCATCTATTCCTATAATGCAAGAAATTATACAAAAAAATAATTTTTCTAAAAAATATCTTACTAGAATGTATACTGCTGGATATTGTTGTTTTATGATATTTTCTCCTTATGATGGGCTTCTTAATATGATACTTATTATGTATTCTGTAAAACATTATCAATATTTCCCTTATGCACTTTTCATGTGTTTATTTATTGTAGGATTATCTTCTATTCTTCTTTCTTTTTCCGAAAAAGAAGTAGAAGATAAAAATCAAATTATTGAAAAATTATCTTCCTTTGATAAAAAGAAAATCTTTTCTCTTGTAGGAAATATAATATTTTTAATATTTGTAACAATCTTAGGAGATTATCTATTTACTTTTAAAAATCCTATGTTATTTATATCTCTAATAGTTGTTGGATATTCTCTATTTTGGAGTTTCCAGAATGCTAATTTCCAAGAATATAAAACTCAATTTAAAACTTATATTGAAAAAGCTACTAATTTTGGAACTATAATAGTTTTTTTAATATCTACAAACTGTTTAGGAGAAATCATTCAAAATATTTCTATTGGTGAGATTATAGAAAAAGGATTTTTAAAAATAATGTTTTTACCTAGTTATTTTTTAATACTTACTTTAATTCTTTTTACTGTAGTTTTAGCATTAGTAGGAGTCCATATGTTAATTCCTGTGGCTGCTATTCTTATGATTGTAAAACCTGAATTTTTAGGAATATCTCCTGCTTCATATCCTCTTGTTATAATGTGTTGTTGGATATCAGCTATGTCTATTTCTCCTTTTGTACCATTTCCTGCTGTTGTAGCTCAAACTATTGACGAGGATATACTAAAAGTAACTTTTAAATATAATAAAATTTATTCTATCCTTTTAATTTTATTATGTCCAGCTATAATATTATTATTAAATAAAATTTTATAGCTTTAAAAGAGTTATGAAATAATTCTTTTTATTTTACTGAACTATAAATAAAATTAATTAAAATAATTATTTTTAATAATGAATAATAATATTTTGTCTAAAAAATAATAAAAAAGAATTATTTTAAATTATTCTATAAAAATTTTATTTTTTCTAATATTTTCAACACTTTATTTATATTTTTTATGTAATTTTATAATAATTATATTTTGTCTAATTCCTTATTAAATTAAACTATATATAATATATATTTGTAATATATGTGAAATTTATGATATATTTTATTTGCTTTTTATTATTATATGTATATTTTTTAAGGAGGAAACATTTAAATGATATTAGAACTTACTAGTATCCAAACTATGACACTAGCTATAATAGTTTTATATTTAGGAAAATTTATTAATAATACTTTTAGATTTTTAAAGGAAAATTGTATTCCAGATGCTGTAACTGGAGGAACTATTTTTTCTATTATCACTTTAATAGGGCATGAAACTCATCTTTTTTCATTTATATTTGAAGATTCTTTAAGAGAAATTTTTATGATTGCATTTTTTACAACAGTTGGTTTTTCAGCTAGTATAAAACTTTTAAAAAAAGCAGGACTTCCTGTTCTTATGTTTTTAATAGCTGCTGTTGGACTAACTTTCTTCCAAAATATTGCTGGAATTCTTATGGCAAAACTTTTAAAAGTTAATTTATTAATTGGTTTAGCTACAGGTTCTTTAGCTACAACAGGAGGCCCTGGTACAGCTGGAGCTTTTGGTCCCATTATGGAAAGTTTCGGAGCTCCTGGAGCTACAATGGTAGCCATGGCTACAGCTACTTATGCTTTAATAGCTGGTAGTGTTATAGCTGGTCCAATTTGTAAAAGATTAATAGAAAAACATTCTCTTTTAGAGAAACACAAAAATTCAAATAGTTTTTCATCAACTGAAAATAAAAATGAATTTCTTATTACAAAAAAAGTTATCCCTACAGGTTTTCAAATTATTATAGCTATGGGAATTGGAAGTTTAATTTCAAGCTTTTTAAATAGTTTAGGTCTTGTTTTACCTTCATATATTGGGGCCATGTTTGCTGCTGCTTTAATGAGAAATATTTCTGATTATACAGGGAAGTTTGAGATTGATTTAAATATAGTTTCTACAGTAGGAAGTTTTACCTTGGCAATGTTTTTATCAATGACTCTTATGGCTTTTAAACTTTGGGAATTAAAAGAATTAGCTCTTCCTCTTATATTAATGTTAATAGGACAAACTATTCTTATGGGAGCTTTTGCTTATTTTATTACATTTAATATTACAGGTAGAGATTATGATGCTGCTATTATCACAGGAGGACATTGTGGTTGTGGTTTTGGTACTACTCCAAAGGCTCTAGCTAATATGGAGGCTCTTACTGAAAGATATCTTCCATCACCAAAGGCTTTCTTTGTTATACCTATAGTTGGAAGTTTATTTATAGATTTCTTTAATGCTGGTATAATTACATTTTTTATAAATTTAGTAAAATAATAGTTTAAAATAAAAAAATACACTATTTTCTTTAATAAAAGATTCTAGTGTATTTTTTATTATTTTTATCTTTTCTTTAAAATTAATCCTTTTAGGATTTCAGCCATTAATTCTTTTCCAGCTTCTTCATTTAATATATTATCTATTATTTCTTCATAAGAAATTTTTAACTCTTTTAATTCCCCACAATCTTCTGTAAGAGAAATTCCATTTTCTTCTGGAGTTATTGTAAGTATATGAGGACATTCAGTATATTTTTCATCACCTAATAACAAATAATTTAACTTTTGACTTAAATCTTTATTCATCATAAATCCTCCTCTATTCTTTTATATTCTAAATTATACCATATTTCTCATTAAAAATAAAGAATTTATTTTTGAAATTATTACAATTTAATTTTTTATAAAAAAATACACCTTTATCTTAAAAATTTAGGTGTATAATTTACAAAATATTTTAATCAAATAATTCTTCTAAAGAAAATACTAATTCTTCTCTCTTCTCTTTAAAGTTTTTCAATTTTCTAATAGGAAAATCACTTCCATAAAGTTTAACAAATATATTTAGAATTTCAGTGTCTAAATTATCTTTTCTAACTTTTTTCTTATCATATAAAGGAGCTCTTTTTTCAATTTCTCCCTCTATATTAAGAAGTAACATATTTTTTCTTACTCCAACAATCTCTACTTCTCTACATTTATCTTGATAAGCAGCTTCTAAATTTTGAGCTTTTCTTTTTTCAGCATTTTGTCTTCTATTTTCAGTTCTTTGTTTAATAGCTTTTTCTTCTAAAATTCTTTTTTGCTTTCTTTTAGCTTTAATAACAGAATATTCTTTTCCCTTTGGTTTATTTTTACTTATAACTTCCATTTTTTCACCTCTCTTACGTAAACACAAATACAAAAATTTTGGCATAACGATTAATTATACCATAAAAAACAAAAAAATTCTATTAATTTCTAAAAAATCTCATGAAATATTTTAGAAAATATAGTATAATATTATGTACGAGTGTGTAAAAAAATTAGATAGGAGAATGTATGGATAGAGAAGTAATTATTGTAGGAGCTGGACTTGCTGGTAGTGAGGCTGCTTATCAACTAGCTCAAAGAGGAATACATGTAAAACTTTATGAAATGAGACCAAAAATTTCTACAGAAGCCCATAAAACAGAAAATTTTGCTGAACTTGTTTGTAGTAATTCTTTAGGGGGAGACCATTTAGGAAATGCCAGTGGACTTATGAAAGAGGAGCTTAGACTTTTTGGTTCTTTACTTATTAAAGTAGCTGATGAATTTAGAGTACCAGCTGGACAAGCTCTTGCTGTTGATAGAACTCTTTTTTCTGAAAAAGTAACTGAAATTTTAAAAAATCATCCAAATATAGAGATTATTAATGAAGAATTAAAAGAGATTCCAATGGATAAAATAGTTCTTTTAGCAAGTGGACCTCTTACATCTTTTGAACTTTCACAAAACATTAAAAATCTTACAAAAGATGAATATTTATATTTCTATGATGCTGCTGCTCCTATTGTAACATTTGAATCAATAGATAAAGAAAAAGTATATTTCCAATCTCGTTATGACAAAGGAGATGGAGAATATATAAACTGTCCAATGACAGAGGAAGAATACAATAGATTTTATGAAAATTTAATTACAGCTGAAAGAATACCTCTTAAAAAATTTGAAGAGGAAAAATTATTTGAAGCTTGTATGCCTGTTGAAAGGATAGCAGGACGTGGAATAAAAACTCTTTTATATGGTCCATTAAAACCAAAAGGACTTACAAACCCTAGAACAAATATGAGAGATTATGCAGTAGTTCAACTTAGACAAGATGATAAAGAGGGAAAAATGTATAACCTTGTAGGTTTCCAAACTAATCTTAAATGGGGAGAGCAAAAGAGAGTATTTTCAATGATACCTGGACTTGAAAATGCTGAATTTGTAAGATATGGAGTTATGCACAGAAATACTTTTATAAATTCTCCAAAAGTTTTAACTACATCATTAAATCTTAAAGAATATGATAATATATATTTTGCTGGACAAATTACAGGTAGTGAAGGATATGTATGTGCTATAGCTACAGGACTTATGGCAGCAATAAATATTTATAATAGATTAGAAGGAATAGAGCCTTTAGTATTAGAAGATGTATCTTCAATAGGAGCTATTATTAAATATATTACAGAGGAGAAAAAAGACTTTCAACCTATGGGACCAAATTTTGGTATGATTAGAGATTTAGAAGGTAAAAAAATCAGAGATAAAAGAGAGAGATACAATAAAATTTCTCAAAGAGCTATTGAATATTTAAAGGAAAATTTTCCTGAATATATAAAATAAAATATGATAAAATGTTATTATGGAGGTGATATTTTGGAAAAACTTATAAAAGATTTTTTGTTCTATTCAGAATTTACAATTAGAAAAAAAGATAGTAGTATAAAATCTTTAAAAAAAGATTTAGAACAACTTCTAGAATATTCCCTTGAAAATAATATTACAGATATTAAAAAAATATCATCTACTGATATTAGAGATTTTTCTCTAAAACTTCAAAGAGATAATGTTACTAAAAGAAGTCTTAGTAGAAAATTGTCATCTATTAGGGTATTTTTTAGGTATCTTATGGATAATAAAATCATTGATAGAAACCCAATGACACCAATAAAGACACCAAATTTTAATATAGAAAATCCTGAGATTTTATCATTAGATGAAATAAATATTTTAAAAAATTCTATGGATACTTCTAAATGTAATGGTATAAGAGATAGACTTATTTTAGAATTACTTTTTTCCTCAGGGATAACACCTATTGAACTTATAAATCTAAGTGAAAGAGCTATAAAGATAGAAGAAAGAGAGGCTATTATTTCTAATGGAAAAGAGATTAGACGGGTATTTTTTAGTGAAACTACTAGAAAATATTTAAAATTATATTTAGAAGCTAAAAAAATAAAGTATAAAGATAAATATAATGAAGATATTATTTTTGTAAATGGTTCTGGAGATAGATTAAGTGATAGGTCCTTAAGAAGATTATTAGTTAGATATGGAAAGAGAGCAGGTATTCAAAAAGAGGTAAATCCATTTATATTTAGACATACTTTTGGAGCTTATATGCTTTCTCATGGAATGAGCATCTATCATTTAAAAAAACTTATGGGACACTTAAATATAGAAACAACTAAAATTTATCAAGAACTTATAAAAAAACCTATTGTTTTAAAAAGTTTAAATATTATAGATAGTAATTCATAAAAATGGAGGTATATTTTTGTGGAAAAAATGAAAGCAACTACAATTTTGATTGTAAAAAAAGGTGAAAATGTAGCTATAGCTGGAGATGGACAAGTTACTTTAGGAGATACTATTGTAAAATCAAAGGCTAGAAAAATTCGTAAAATAAAAGAACATAATATTCTTTTAGGTTTTGCTGGAATAGCTTCTGATGCCTTTGTGTTAGAAGAAAAATTTGAACAATACCTTGATGAATATAGAGGTAATTTAAAAAAAGCAGCTGTTGAATTAGCAAAAGATATTAGAAATGATAAATTCCAAAGAGTTATGGAAGCAGCCCTTGTAGTTGGTGGAAAAGATGGAATTTATTCTATATCTGGTAACGGTGATATATTAGAACCTGAAGAAGATTTAATTGCTATTGGTAGTGGTGGAAACTATGCTTATGCTTCTGGGTTAGCCCTACTAAAACATACAAATATGACAGTTTCTGAAATAGCCCGTGAATCTTTAAATATAGCTAGTTCTATATGTATATATACAAGTTCTAATATTATAGTAGAAGAAATTTAATTTTTGGAGGATATATGGCAAAATTCTGTGTAGGTTGTGGAGTAGAATTACAAGGAATTGATAAAAATAAAGAGGGATTTTTACCTTTATCTGTTTTAGAAAAAGAGGAAAATCAAGTGAAAGATTTATATTGTCAAAGATGTTTTAAAATAAAAAACTATGGAGAATATATACCTATTACTCTTACAAGAGCTGATTATAGAAAAGAAGTTCATGAAACTTTAAAAGAAGCTGATGTAGCTGTGGCTATATTTGATGCCATAGATTTTGAAGGTTCTTTTGATTATGAAATTTTAGATATTTTAAGAGAGATGGATTCAATAGTAGTTTTAAATAAAATAGATTTAATCCCTGATGATAAACACCCATCAGAAGTAGCTGATTGGATAAAATATCGTCTTGGTGAAGAAGGAATAGCTCCTCTTGATGTAGCTATTGTAAGTAGTAAAAAAGGTTATGGAATAAGTGGAATTTATAAAAAACTTAATCACTTTTTCCCTGATGGTGTAACTGCTATAATCTTAGGAGTTACAAATGTAGGAAAATCTAGTATTATAAATAGAATTATTGGAAAAAATATAGCTACTGAATCAAAATATCCTGGAACTACATTAAAAAGTTCTAAGAAAAAAATTACTAATGGAAATATAACATTAATAGATACTCCAGGATTAATTCCTGAGGGAAGATTTTCTGATTTAGTTTGTGAAAAATGTAATCTTGATATAGTTCCATCAATGGAAATTTCAAGAAAAACATATAAGACTGGAAAAGATAGAGTAATATTTATAGGAGGACTTGTAAAAATAAGAGTACTTAGTGAAAATGAATTTGACCCTATTTTCTCTGTGTATGCTTCTAAAAATATAACTTATCATGACACAAATTTAGAAAAAGCTCAAGAGTTAGAAACTTCTAATAGAAGAGATTTATTCTATCCACCTTGTGAAGAATGTTATACAAATCCAGATTTAAAAGATTTAATAACAGAAGAATTTGTAGTAGAAAGTGGGGAAGAATTAGTTTTTAAAGGACTGGCTTGGTTATCTGTAAAAAGAGGTCCTCTTCACTTAGAAATTACTTATCCTAAAAAAGGTGAAATTATCACTAGAAGAGCATTTATTAAACCAAAAAGATAATAGGTGATGATATGACGCTTAATTCTTTAAAAGAAAAAGGATATTATATTGAAATTGTTATTATTATAGTATCTATTATATTTTTAGGAATTTATTTTTTAAAACCTAGTTTTTATGAAATAAAGTATGTAAAAAAGGCTGAAATTGTAGAAAAAAATCTTATAGAACTTAGAGTAGCTCTTGAAAAATACTATCAAGTAGCTGGACATTATCCTGAACTTACTAAAGAAGGAGCTGCTGATAATTTAAGAATTTTAGATTATACAAATAAAAAAGGAATTCTTATTTCTTTTGCTGATATTTATGGAAGTGATTCTTTAAAACCTACAGAAGATACAGAAAAATTAATAAGAACTAATAAAGTCATAGATACAAATGATTTTAAAAATGCTGAATTAAATGGTGGTTGGTTGTATGACGCATCTGGTAAAACAGGAGAGATTCATCCAAATTTACCCCAAAATGCTTATTTTCA
The DNA here is from genome assembly GCF_000622245.1 of Fusobacterium perfoetens ATCC 29250. Classification (NCBI taxonomy): domain Bacteria; kingdom Fusobacteriati; phylum Fusobacteriota; class Fusobacteriia; order Fusobacteriales; family Fusobacteriaceae; genus Fusobacterium; species Fusobacterium perfoetens. The sequence goes on from NZ_JHXW01000006.1 coordinate 95,099, forward strand.
AAATATTATTTGGACTAGAAGATAAATAGGAGGATAAATGAAATACGATATAATTTTTCTTGGTGGTGGACAAGCTGGAATATTTGGAGCTTATAAAGCTATAACAAAAAATCCAGATTTAAAAGTTTTAGTAATTGATAAAGGAAAAATGTTAAAAAATAGAGTTTGTCCAAAGGAACTTACAGGAAAATGTGCTAACTGCCCTACTTGTGCTATTATTTATGGAATAAGTGGAGCTGGAGCTTTCTCTGACTCAAAATTTAATATGGATTATAAAGTTGGAGGAGATGTACACAAAGTTACAGGAAAAGAAATTGTTAATGAAACTATAAAAGATGTTGTAAATATATATAGAAAATTTGGATTTAATGAAGAACCTGCTGGTCTTAAATATAATCCAGCTATGATAGAGATAAAAAGAAAATGTATAGAAAATAGAGTTCAACTTATTGATACTCCTACTATGCATTTAGGAACTGATGGTTCTAGAAAATTATATACAAAACTTATAGATTTTCTTTTAGAAAAAGGTGTAGAATTTAAAGTTGAAAGAGATATAGAAGAACTTCTTATAAAAGATGGAAAAATTTATGGAGCTAAAGTTTTATACAAAGGTGAGCCTGAGGAATATTATTCTGATAATGTTTTACTTGCTATGGGTAGAAGTGGAGCTCAAAAAGTTATGGAAATGTGCCATAAATCTGGAGTTAAATGTTCTAATGGAGCTATTGACGTAGGTGTTAGAGTAGAAATTCCTGATATTGTTATGAAAGAAATAAATGAAAATTTCTATGAAGCTAAAATGATATATTATTCAAAAACTTATAAAGATAAAATGAGAACTTTCTGTAGTAATCCTAGTGGATTTATAGCTATGGAAAAACATGCTGATGATGTAGTTTTAGCCAATGGACATGCTTATAAAAATAAAAAATCTCAAAATACAAACTTGGCTTTATTATGTACAAAAACATTTACAGAACCTTTTGATAAACCATTTGAGTATGCCACAGCTATAGCAAAAATGTCATCAATGCTTACAGGTGGAAAACTTCTTCTTCAATCTTATGGAGATTTAAAAGAGGGAAAACGTTCTACTGAAGAAAAATTAGAAAGACTTAATATTGTCCCAACTACTTCTGATTATGTAGCTGGAGATATTTCTCTTGCTTGTCCAAAGAGAATATTAGATAATATTATCGAATTTATAGAAGCTCATGATAAAATTACTCCAGGATTTGCTTCTGCTGATTTACTTCTTTATTTCCCAGAAATAAAATTCAGAAGTACAAGAATGGATATTGATTCTAATATGATGACTAATATAGATGGACTTTATGCTGCTGGAGATGGTTCTGGTTATGGTAGTGGATTAAATATTGCTGCTGTAATGGGGATATTGGCTGTTAGACATATGCTAACTAGAATATAAAGGAAGGAAATTATGTTTTTACCTACTACTTTAGAAGAAGTAAAAAAATTAGGTTGGGATTCTCTTGATGTAATTCTTATATCAGGAGATACCTATATTGATTCATCATATAATGGAACTGCTCTTATTGGAAAATGGCTAGTAAAAAATGGCTATAAGGTTGGAGTTATTGCTCAACCTGATATAAATTTTCCAGATGATATTACTCGTCTTGGTGAGCCAAAACTTTATTGGGGAGTTTCTGCTGGTTGTGTTGATTCAATGGTAGCCAACTATACAGCTACAAAAAAAAGAAGACATAAAGATGACTTCACTCCTGGTGGAGAAAATAATCGTCGTCCTGATAGAGCTTCAATAGTTTATACAGGACTTATTAGAAGATTTTTTAAAAATAGTAAAACTCCTATTGTGTTAGGGGGAATAGAGGCAAGCCTTAGAAGAATTACTCATTATGATTATTGGTCTAATAATCTTCGTCGTTCTCTTATTTTTGATGCTAAAGCTGATATTCTTTCTTATGGAATGGGGGAGAAATCTATGCTTTCTCTAGCTGATGCCATAAAAAATAATAAAGATTGGAGAAATATTCGTGGACTTGCTTATATCTCTAAAGAAGCAAATCCAGACTATATTACAGTTCCATCTTTTGAAGAATGTGTTGAAGATAAATTTAAATTTATAGAGATGTTTAATATTTTCTATAAAAATTGTGACCCAATTACAGCTAAAGGATTAAATCAAAAACATGGAGATAGATGGCTTATACAAAATCCACCATCTGAAACTTTTTCTCAAGAATTACTTGATGAGATTTATGGTTTAGATTATGAAAGAGATGTTCATCCATATTATAAAGCTCAAGGTTTTGTAAGAGCTATTGACACTATAAAATATTCTCTTACAACTCATAGAGGTTGTTATGGGGAATGTAATTTCTGTGCTATTGCTATTCACCAAGGGAGAACAGTTTCATCTCGTAGTGAAGAATCAATACTAAAAGAGATAAAAGATATTACTAAGGATAAAAAATTTAAAGGTCATATATCAGACTTAGGTGGGCCTACTGCTAATATGTATCAAATGGAGTGTAGTAAAAAATTAAAGTTTGGAGCTTGTAGTGATAAAAGATGTCTTTATCCAAATGTTTGCCCAGCTCTTAAACCTAACCACAAAAAACAAATTGATATTTTGACAAAAGTAAGAAATCTTGATAAAATAAAAAAAGTGTTTATTGCTTCTGGTATAAGATATGACTTAATACTAGGAGATAAAGTAAATGGTGATAAATATTTAGAGGAGATTGTAGCTCATCATGTATCTGGACAGATGAAAATTGCTCCAGAACATACAGAAGATAAAATTCTTGATTTAATGGGAAAACCTGGAAAAAATGAACTTATTAAATTTAAAAGAAGATTTTATGAATTAAATAAAAAGTTAGATAAAAAACAATTTTTAACTTACTATTTAATAGCTGCTCATCCAGGTTGTAATGAAAAAGATATGTTAGATTTAAAGATTTTTGCTTCTGAAGAATTAAAAATAAGTCCTGAGCAAGTCCAAATCTTTACACCTACACCATCTACTTATGCTACTTTGATGTATTATACAGAAATAAATCCTTTTACAGGAAAGAAAATATTTGTAGAAAAGGATAATGGTAAAAAAGAAAAACAAAAAAATATTATTATTCCTAAACCTACATTAAATAAAGATAAAAAAGTTTTATCAAATAAATCTGATAAAAATAATTTTAAAAATAAAAATTTCAAAAAAACTAGATAATAAATTTAATTTCATATCTTAAATCCTGAACCCTTTAAGATAAAAAACTTAAATTTTTATTATAAAAAATTTGTATAAAGGAGGAAATATGAAACCAATTGTTGCTATTATTGGAAGACCTAATGTTGGAAAATCTACTCTTTTTAATAAGCTAGTTGGAGATAGAGTTGCTATTGTTGATGACCAACCAGGTGTTACAAGAGATAGACTTTATAGAGACACTGAATGGAATGGAAGAGAATTTGTTTTAGTTGACACTGGAGGACTAGAACCTAGAAATAATGATTTTATGATGACAAAAATAAAAGAACAAGCTGAGGTTGCTGTTACTGAAGCTGATGTAATTTTATTTGTTGTTGATGGAAAAGCTGGACTTACAGCTTTAGATGAAGAGGTAGCTTACTATCTTAGAAAAAAAACAAAACCTGTTATTCTTTGTGTAAATAAAATAGATAACTATACAGAACAACAAGATGATTTAATAGATTTCTGGGCTTTAGGGTTTGATAATCTTATAGGAATTTCGGCTGAACATAAAACAAACTTAGGAGATATGTTAGACTTAGTTGTTGAATTAATAGATACTGTTGAAATTCCAGAAGAAGAGGAAGATGGATTAAAAATTGCTATCATTGGAAAACCTAATGCTGGAAAATCTTCTCTTGTTAATAAATTATGTGGAAAAAATAGAGCTATTGTAAGTAATATTGCTGGAACTACAAGAGATGCTATTGACACTCCTGTAATGTTCAATGAAAATAAATATATTTTGATTGATACTGCTGGAATTAGAAGAAAATCTAAAGTTGAAGAAGCTTTAGAGTATTATTCAGTATTAAAAGCTTTAAAAGCTATAAAAAGAGCTGATGTATGTTTCTTATTATTTGATGGTAAAGAGGGACTTACTGAACAAGATAAAAGAATAGCTGGTATTGCTCATGAAGAAAAGAAACCAATAGTTATAGTTGTTAATAAATGGGACTTAATAGAAAAATCTAAGGATACTATGAAAGAGATGAAAGAAAGTTTACTTGCTGAGTTACCTTTCCTTTCTTATGCTCCTATTGAATTTATTTCAGCTTTAACAGGACAAAGAACTATAAATCTTTTTGAAATAGCTGATAATATTTATGAAGAATATACTAGAACTATCTCTACAGGACTTCTTAATACTGTTATTAATGAAGCTGTTATTATGAATCCACCACCTACAAGAAAAGGTAGAGTTACTAAAATCAATTATGCTACTCAAGTTGGTACTGCACCACCTAAATTTGTTTTATTCTGTAACTATCCAGAGCTTGTACACTTCTCATACTCTAGATATATAGAAAATAAATTAAGAGAAGCATTTGGATTTGAAGGTTCTCCAATAGAAATTGCTTTTGAAAAGAAAAATTAATTTTTTAAATTTTAAGCTGTTATAAAAATTTATAACAGCTTTTTTTATAATTTTATAAAATATTTTGTTCATATTTTAGTAATTTTTCTATTGTCATTTTCATGTCACACTCCTAAAATAAAATTGTTTTAACAAATAAAATAAGAGGTGATATTTATGAAAAAACAAATTTTAGCAGGATTATTTATTCTTTCCACAATAGCTTTAGCACATCCAACAAAGATACAAGGAACTCACAAATATAAAAAACAATTTGAGTGTTCTCAATATAGTAATTTTAAATCAAAAAAAATGTCTAATTGTTTAAGTCCTGAATTACAAAAAGAAGTAAAAAAAACTAACTTAGAAATTCAAGAAAAAGAGATTCAAGTAAAAAGACTTATATTAGAAGAAAAAATAGATTGGAATAAAGTTGAAGAACTAAATAAAGAAATTGCTTTAGAAAGAGCTAAACTAAAAACAAAAATGCAAAAATATTTTGTAGAAAATCCAATTCCTGAACCAATTAAAGTTCGCCAAGTTGAAGAAAATCCTTTAAAAGTTCAAAATAAAGAATAATTTGACATAAATTTGACATAGATTTTTTTTAAACTTAATATATAAATTATATATTTGTTCCATTGCCTAAAAAACTTATTATATAAAATGTACGTATAACTTAAATCTATTAAGTATATAATTTATAAAAATTAAAAAATAGGAGATGATAGCTTTCTTCTCCTATTTTTGTTACAATTATAATATAGATAAACTTATAAAAATTTTCAAGGAGTTTTTATGGAAAATAAAGTACTTATTGTTGAAGATGAAGTAAAATTAAGAAGAATAATGAAAGATTTTCTACAAAAAGAAAATTATAAAGTTATTGAAAGTGGTGATGGAATAGAAGCTGTAGATTTATTTTTTTCTGAAAAACCTGACATTATAGTTCTTGATGTTATGTTACCAGGGCTTAATGGTTTTGAAGTTCTAAAAGAAATAAGAGAAATTGATAAAACAATTCCTGTAATTATGCTTACAGCTCGTGGAAATGAAGATGATGTATTAAAAGGTTATGAATTAAAAGTAGATGAATATATTGTAAAACCAGTAAGCCTTAAAGTTTTAGTTGCAAAAATTAAAGCTTTTTTAAGAAATAAAACTACTTTCGAGACTATAATTTTTGGTGGACTTAACATTAATGTGGAAAGTATGGAAATCTCTTTAGATGGAATTCCTATCGATTTATCTTCAAAAGAATTTGAATTGCTTATGTTTTTAATAAAAAATAGAAATCAAGTTCTTACTAGAGATAAAATTATTACTTCTCTTTGGGGATATGATTATGAAGGAGATTTAAGAGCAGTTGACTCTCAAATAAAAAGACTTAGAAAAAAATTAAATGGAAGATATATTGTTACTGTAAGAGGAGTAGGTTATAAAATAGAGGAGGAATAATATGAAAATTAAAACTAAAATACTTTTACTTACCTCCTCGATTATTACAGTTATTTTAGTCTCAATATTAGGATTTAATCAATTTGCTTTTGAAAAATATTATCTTAATATAAAAAAGAAAAAACTTCTTTCTGTTGTAGATTTTATAAAAAAGCCTGATTTTTTTGTAGATTTTACAAAATTAGAAGAAGAAAATAATATTAAAATTTTTCTTACAAAACATGAATTTTTAGATGAAAGTAATTTTCCTCTAACTAAAAATGAAATTAAAGATATTTTTGAAAATGAAGATATTATTTATAAAATCACTAATGAAAAATATTCACCAGATAAAAAATTATTACTTGTTACAAAGTATGATAAAGAACTTTTAATGGTTATGGTTTCTCCCCTAAGTACTGTTATAGAACCAGTTGAAATAATAAATGGAATTTATATAAAATTAATTTTATTTGCTTTGGCTTTTGGTTATCTTATGTCATTATTACTTACAAAAATTTTAAGTAATCCTATTATTTCTATGGGAAATACTGCTAAAAAAGTAGCTGAGCTTGATTTTTCTGAAAGATTTAATTTTTCTAGTAATGATGAAATAGGAGAGTTAGGAAGAAACCTTAATATAATGGAAGAAAATCTTAAGAAAAATTTTGAATTATTAAAAAAAGATATAGAAATAGAAAAAGAAAATGAAAAAACTAGAAAACAATTTATATCTAATATAAGCCATGAATTAAAAACTCCAATAGCTATTATTAATAACTATACAGAGGGACTTCGTGAAGGGATAGCTGATGATGAGGAAACAAGAAATTTTTATTTAGATACTATTTTAGAAGAAACTGAAAATATGAGTAATCTTGTTAATTCATTATTATTTTTATCCCGTTCTGAAAGAAACTTTATGGAATTTAATACCACAAATTTTGATATAAAAAATATTATTAATAACGAAATAGATAGATTAAGCAAAATATATCCAAATAAAATTTTTACAAGCAATTTTAAAGGACATAAATTTATAGGAGATGCTAATACCTTCTCTGTTATTATTAGAAATCTTTTAGAAAATGCTTGTAAATATTCAGAAGATGATTTTATTTATATTTCTACTGATAATAATGGTTTTAAAATCTCAAATAAATCTTCTATTGATGAAAGTTTAATAGATAAAATTTGGATACCTTTTTATAGAATTGATTCTGTTAGAGATAGAGCTTCTGGTACAGGGTTAGGACTTGCTATTGTAAAAGAATTATTAGAAAAACAAAATTTTAAATTTGGTGCTTTTAAAGAAGATGATAATCTTGTATTTTGGATAAAAGGAGGAGAAAAATGAGACTATTAATAATTGGTATACTACTTGTTAATATGCCTTTTTTTTCTTTTGCTAAAGAATATTTTTCCAAAAAAGAATCTACTCGTCATGAGGTAGAAAAAATTATAGAAGAATTGCCTAAAGACAAAATTAATGAACTTCTTTTAATAAGAAAAAATATCATTGAAGATGAGATTGAATTTAAAAATAAATTAATCTCCTTAAGGTCTTTATCTAATAAAGCTATGCAAGAAAGAAATGAAGTAGAATATAAAGCTATTCTTTCTCAAATTAATGTATTAAAAAACGAAAGAAATATTGTAAGAGCTATTTATAAAAAACAAATAGAAAATATCTTACAAATTGAACTTCCTATAAATATTTATATGGAAGAAGAAAAATTTGAATATAAAGTGAGTATATAAAAAGTTGGGGTTATTGTACAATTCAATAACCCCATTTTTTATAAATTTTTCTTAAATTCAAAAGTTTTAAATATTTTTTTAGAGGTACTTTTAAATTGTTGAAAATCTAAAGTTTGAGCTCCATCAGACAATGCACAACATGGATTTTCATGAACTTCTATCATACAACCATTAGCTCCAGCCATAATACCAGCTAAAGTAATTGGTTCAACTAAATCTCTTATTCCTGTCCCATGACTTGCATCAATTAAAATAGGAAAATGACAAATTTCTTTTATAAGAGCAATGGCATTTATATCTATTGTATTTCTTGTCATTCTTTCAAAAGTTCTAATTCCTCTTTCACAAAGAATAATATTTTTATTTCCATAAGCAATCAAATATTCTACAGCCATTAAAAACTCTGTAATAGTAGCACTCATACCTCTTTTTAAAAGTATTGGTTTATCAACTTTTCCCAAATCTTTTAACAATGAAAAGTTTTGCATATTTCTTGTCCCAACCTGTAAAATATCAGCATATTTACAAATCATATCTATATTTTTTCCGTCCATTATCTCAGTACAAAGAATTAATCCATATTTATCACAAGCCTCCCTCATATAGATTAATCCCTCTTCCTCTAATCCTTGAAAATCATATGGAGAAGTTCTTGGTTTAAAAGCTCCACCTCTTAAAATTTTTCCACCATTTTTCTTTATTTCTTTAGCTATCTTCATAACCATCTCTCTATTTTCTACAGAGCATGGTCCTCCTATAAGAACAAAATCATCTCCACCAATTTCTACATCTTTAACTTTTATAACAGTATCTGATTTTTTAAACTCTCTACTAGAAAATTTATAAGGAACTGATATCTCTAAAATATCATCTATGACATCTTTTATCTCTTGATTATTCAAAAGTTCCTCTTTTAGATTTAATTTTTGATTTCCTAAAATCCCAAATTTTCTAATACCATTATCTTCAATATCTAAAACTCCAAGTTTTCTTTCTTCTATAAACTTTTTTATTTTATTTAACGATATCTCTTGTGTATTCTCTTTAAATTTTATATACATTATATTCCTCTTTCTATTTTAGTCTATTTTATATTATATAACTTTTTATTGAAAATCACAAAGTTTTTTCACAATATTTTCTTAAAAAACAGTTTTCACATCTTTCTTTTTTTAGTTCTTCAGTATTAAAATAATTGTTTAAAATTTTATTAGTAACAATATCAAAATTTTTAATAGTTTCAGTTATAGCTTCTTGACTAATATCTATTTCAAGTAATTTTCTATCTTCTCTTTCATTGATATAAAATAACCTAGCTCTTTTTACAGATTTTTTATACTTTTCACCTATTAAATAAGCATATATTCTAAGTTGTGCTTCATAACTACTTATATCTTGTGTTACTCTTCCTGTTTTAAAATCAATTATTTCAATTTCTCCATCTTTTTCAAGTACCAAATCAGCTATTCCCTCTATAATATAATTATCTCTTATAAAGGAAATTTTTATTTCATTTTCTTTTATAAAACTTGTTATATTTTTATATTCTGTAAAATATTTTATGATATTTTCTAGAAGTTTTGAAATAATTTTTTCATCTATTTTTATTGTATTTTGTCTTAAAATATTATTATAATTTTTATAATATTCCTCTTTAATTTCTTCAACTGTTATTAAATTATTTCTCTTTAAATTCTTATTTATATATTCTAAAGTATCATGAGCCAATACTCCGACTATAGCTTCTCTTGTGCTTTTTTCCACAAATTTATATTTTCTAAAGAAATTATATAATAGAGGACATTTTTCATATAAAGCTATATGAGAAGTAAAAGAAAATATATCTTTTCTTTTACTTTCATCTATTTTATCTATTTCCAATCTATGATATTTAAAATTCTCACTTCTTATATCATTTAATTCATCATAGACTTTTTTAAATATTGATTTAGGAACTTTATAATCTCCTTGACTTTCTATACATGTTAAAGCTAATAGATTTTTTGCTCTAGAAAATCCAGTATAATATAATCTATAAAAATCATAAATATCTACCTTTGATTTTGGCTCAAACTCCTCTAATATCTCAAACTCTAATTTTTTTTGTGGAGTATCAAAGACATGAGGTTCATTATCCAAAGAACCAATTATAACTATTGGAAATTCTAATCCCTTAGCTTGATGAATAGTTAAAAATGATACTGCTCCTTTTGGAGTTTCTTCGCTTTCATATTCATGGAGTTTTATTTCTTTTAAATATTTCAAATGGTAATTAAAAAAATAATCACTTACTTTCTTTAAATTTTCTCTATTAATATCTTTAATTTTACAAAGTATATCAAATTTTAATAAAATATCTGAAAATATCCCCAAATTATAAGTTGTTCTATTTTGTAAAATATCTTCTTCAAAAAGATTTATATATTTTAAAAAACATTTAAAATTAAAAAGATTATAGAATATGTCTAAAAAACTTCCTATTTTTTCTTGAGAATTTTCATTTTCTACCATATCAGTTATTTTTTCTCTAATATCTTTTATATACTCTACAGCCTCTTCATCTAATACTATTTCTTTTCTAGCATATATATAACATTCATTATAATATTGTTCTAAAAGATAGTCTTTTCCTTGATGAAAAATACAAAGTAAAAAACCTATCACAAATCTTATCTCATCTCTTTCAAAAAAATTTCCAGAACGAGGACAATAAACTTTTATTCCATTTCTTTCTAAATATTCTACTAAATATTTTATCTTACTATCTTTAAAACTTCTAAATAAAAAAGCTATTTGATTGTAATCATCTATTTTTCTACTAGCTTTTAGATAACTTATAAATTTATATATTTTTTCATTCCACTGTCTTTGAGAGCCATTTACAGATATTTTTACCACTCCACTACATTGGTTTATATCCTCTCTACCTGAAATAATTTCCTTTTTATATCTCCAATTATCCCAATTTGTTCCTTCCATCCAGTTTTCACAAAACTCTATTATATCTTGATTAGAACGATAATTTATATTAAGCTCTACTTTTTTACATTCTCCCTCTTTAAAGTTTTTTTGAAACTCTAATATATTTCTGACAGTTGCTCCACGAAATCTATATATTCCTTGGTCATCATCACCTACTACACAGATATTTTTTCTATCTCCCGCTATCAGAAAAAATAATTTTTCTTGTATTTTATTAGTATCTTGATATTCATCTATCATTATATACTTTATTTTTTCTTGTAACTTTCTTAATACTTCTGGATTTTCATTTAAAATTCTATAACATTCTAATTGAATATTTGAAAAATCTACTCCATTTTCCTCTCTCAAAAGCTCCACATATCTTTTATGTAATCTTTTTAAAAATTTTATATTCTCATCAGTAGTATCTACAATTTTCTTATTAGATAACCCCTCTTCATTTATTCTATCTATCCATTTTTGAAATTCTCCAGCTTTTTTCCAAGCTCCACTACTTTCTGTAGTCAATATAAATTCTCTATATCCCTCTATTTTTTCAAACTCTTTAATTTTTGAATAAATAAAAAATCTCTGCTCTAAATCATCAAATATTTTATAATTTTTTTCTAAAAATGAATATTCTAAATTTTCATCAATTATTCTTAAACAAATGGAATGTATAGTTCCAATATACATTCCACTTATATCCATAGTATTTTTTATTTTCTTAGATATTCTACTTATAAGTTCCTTTGAAGCTTTTTCTGTAAAAGTAGCAAGTAAAATATTTTCTGGCTCAACTTCTTTTTGATTTAATATATGAGCCACTCTCTCTATCATTGTTTTTGTTTTTCCGGAACCAGGACCAGCTATAACCAAAACAGGTCCATCTATTTGATTTACAACTTCCTTTTGTCTTTCATTAAGATTTTCCATTGCTAGTCCTCACTTTCTTTCTAAAATTCTTTATTTTTTAATATAAATCTATAATAAATATATGTACATAAAGGAATTAACCAAATATATACAGCAAAAGGAATAAATTGTACATTACTGATTCCAAGCATTGTACAAGGTACATAACAAGCTATATTTGTTGGAGTGATTGCTGGTAATACAATAGCTGTATTTTCTATATCCTTTGCTAAATCTTTTCTCTCTATTTTTTTATCATCATAAACACTTTCTATAATTTGTTCTGTCATTATAACAGCAATAGTTTGATTGGCTCCTACTATTCCTGTTATTATACTTACTAAAACTGTATTTTTAAATAATTCCCCTCTAGTTTTAACATTTTGAATTTTTGATTTTATATAATTTAAAATATTAAGTTGTTCAAAAACTCCAACTAAAGAACAAGATACAATTATAAGAGCTGAAGCATTTAACATTGATTTTACCCCTCCACCTTTTATAATTGTTTCTAAAGATGTTCCATTAAATTTATAAAAACCAAGTAATAAGTATTCAAATATTTTTAAAATATTTTCTCCCTGTACAAATATAGCTACTATTGAAGCTAAGATTATACTTACTGCCATAGATTTTCTTACATTTATTCTAAGCAAAGAGAAAATAATTATAGATATTACAGGGATAAATATAAATCTTACATCTATGTTATAAACATCTTCTAATAAAACTAAAAGATTACTTTCACTTGTATTTAAAACATAATTTTTTGAAAGGAAAATATAAAAAATGCTTGTTAAAATATATGGAATTATCATTGATTTTATCATATTTTTTAAGTTTGTATAAATATCTATTCCTGTAAGACTAGCCACAAGATTGGCACTTGAAGAAAGTGGTGACCATCTATCTCCAAAATATATTCCTGAAATTATTGTAGCTCCCACTATATTTACATCTATATTTCCACTTCTAGCAATAGCCATAAGAGCTACTCCTATTGTACTTACTGCTCCAAAGGAACTTCCTAAGAAAAAAGCTACAATACTTGTTATTAAAAATGAGAAAAATATAAAAAGATTAGGATTTATAAATTTTATTCCATAATAAATAATTCCTGGTATTGTTCCTGAAGCTAACCAACTAGCTGTCAAAGCTCCAACAAACATAAATACCATTAAAACTATTTTAGATTTTTTACTATATTCAATAGATACATTTACTATAGAATCTATTGTATTTTTCTTTTTTAAAGATAAAAGTATAAATAAAAAATATACTCCCATCACAATCAGACCTAAAGTAAATTTTGTCCAAAATACATAAAAAAATATCAATCCAAGTAACCCTAAAAAACCTATTTTTTTCATCTTTCTCCCCCATACTAAACTTTTAATATCATACACCAAATTGGTATAGTTATCATTGATAATATTGATGTTACCAATATACATTGTGTTGCAAAATCTACATCACCATTATATTTACTAGCTAGTATTGCTGATGTACTAGCTGCTGGCATTCCTGTTATCAATACTTGAACTCCAATTATGATATCATCAAAATTTAAAAGTTTTCCAACAATAAAAACTATTAATGGTAAAATTATAAGTCTTATACTTGAAAAAAATAAAATTATCTTTGAAAAGAAATCTTTAACATTTTTCATTTCTCCAAGTATAACTCCCACTAACATCATTGAAAAAGGTGTTGTAGTTTTCCCAATACTTTTTATAGCTCCTCCTAAAAATTCTGGAAAAGATATTTGAAATACCATTATTAAAATTCCTATATAAACAGTTACTAAACAAGGATGAGTAAGAATTTTTTTAATCAATTCTTTTTTAGAACTTGCATTGGTAAAATAAGCTAAACCTACTGACCATAAAAGAGCTCTTTGAGATATTAAAGATATAGCTCCATACATACAACCAATACTTCCATATATTCCATCTATTACAGCTATTCCCATAAAACCAGCATTTGAAAGAACTGTTACATATTTTAAAACTTTTTGTTTTTCTATATCTTGATTTCTATATATAAAAAAATTTATTCCAATAGCAAAAAATTGTATTCCTAAAGCTAAACAAAATAACTTTACAAAATTTACTAAAATATTCATATCTAACTCTGTTCTAAAAGAATCTATTATATTACAAGGAAGTATAATATTAATTAATAAATCTGTCATTACTTCCCCAGAAGTTTTAGGTATAATATTTTTCTTTCTTGCAAAAAAACCTGTAAGTATTAATAAAAACAACATTCCTTGTAATGAGATTATTTTATTAAAATCCATACCCTCACTTCCTTATTAAGTCTTTAAAAATCCCTTTATATCTCATTTTACTACATTTTTTTTCTTTTATCAATTTTTTAATAAATATTATATTTTATTTCTATTTTTTATGATAAAATATTTATGTATGAATTTTTTATTATGGAAGTGATTTATTTTTATGGAAACAATGAAAGCTAGTGAACGTTTGGGAACTGAACCTATTGGTAAATTAATTTTAAAACTTTCTATTCCAGCTGTTATAGCTCAAATAGTAAATGTTCTTTATAATATTATAGATAGAGTTTATTTAGGACATATTGAAGGAGTTGGGACTTTAGCTCTTACAGGAATAGGAGTTACTTTCCCTATAATTGTTGGAATATCAGCTTTTAGTGCTTTTGCTGGTTATGCTGGTGCCCCCCTTTCATCTATAGAATTAGGAAGAAAAAATTATAAAAAAGCTGAAAAAATTCTTGGAAATAGTGTCACTATTACTTTATTTTTTACTTTAATTATTCCCACAATAGTTTACATATTTAGAGAACAACTATTATTTAGTTTTGGAGCTAGTGAAAATATCTTACCCTACGCTTTAGATTATCTTAATATATATTTAATTGGAACCATTTTTGTTTTAATCGCCCTTGGACTTAATCCTTTCATTTCTAGTCAAGGTTTTCCAAAGGAAGCAATGTTTTCTATTCTTATAGGTGCTATTACAAATCTTATACTAGACCCTATTTTCATTTTTCAATTTCATATGGGAATTAGAGGAGCAGCATGGGCTACTGTTATTTCTCAAGGATTTAGTGCCTGTTGGATATTCTTCTTTCTAACCTCTAATAAATCAGTTATAAAAATAAAATTAAAAAATCTTATTCCTGATTTTAAAATTATAAAAAATATTCTTGTATTAGGTACCTCATCTTTTACAATGCAAATAACAGAAAGTATGTTAGGAGTAACTTTAAATAAAAGTCTTCAAATTCATGGAGGAGATTTATATGTAGGAGCTATGGCTATAGCTCAAAGTATAATGCAACTTATCTCTATCCCAATAAGAGGATTTACTTATGGTTCTCAACCTATAGTAAGTTATAATTTTGGAGCAAAAAATAAAGAAAGAGTTATGAAAGCTACCAAAATTATTGTTGGATATGCTACTTTTATTCTAGGTTTTTCTTCTCTATTAACAATAATATTTCCAGAATTTTTCTCATCAATGTTTACTAAAGACCCTGAACTTCTTGCTCTAATGGGAAAAACTCTTCCAGTTTATATGGGAGGAATGGTAATATTTGGAATACAAAATGGAGGACAAGCTGTATTTTTAGGAATTGGACTTGCTAAAACTTCAATATTCTTAGCATTATTTAGAAAAATTTTGCTTCTTATTCCTTTAGCTTTAATTTTACCTAATTATATGGGCGTTATGGGAGTTTTCTATGCAGAATTTATATCTGATACTCTTTCTGCTATAACAACACTATTTATATTTGTATTTATTTTTAAAAAAGTTGTAGATAAAAATATGCAATAAAATTTTATTTATAAAAATATTAAAAGGACTGTTATATTCTAACAATCCTTTTATTTTTATTTATTTAATTCTTCATAAGATTTTAAACCATAACTAGATTTTGCCTTTATTACTGCTCTATTTATAGCTTTTCCCATTACATAAGCTCCTAAACTTCCGATTATATCCACTGTAGTTTCTACTTCTCCTGTTCCTATAGTAAATATTGTATCTCCATCTAAAGATGTATGTACAGGACAAATTGCTCTTGCATATCCATTATGTGCCATTGAAGATATTTTTGTAGCTTGAGCTTTTGTTAAGTTTCCATTTGTAATTATACACCCTATTGTTGTATTTGTATTTTGAAATACATCTACATCTTTTCCTAAATCTTCCCACATAAGCTCTCTTGTACTTAATATTTTAGTTTTCTCCTCATTTAAAATTCCAGCTAATGGTTTATTAGTATTTACATCAATTACATCTCCTATAGCATTTACACTTACAATAGCTCCAACTTTTAATCTTCCAACTTGTACACAATAAACTCCAAGTCCTGATTTCATTGCTCTATCCATTCCCCTATATTTTCCAACAGAAGCCCCTGTTCCAGCCCCAAAATTTCCTTCTTGGATATTATTTTTTTCAGAATTACAACAAGCTTCATATCCCATATTTTTATCAGGTCTAATTTTAGAATTTCCAACAGCTAAATCAAAAAGAGAAGCTCCACAAACAATAGGTACAACTCCTACTCCAACTTGAAATCCTACTCCTCTTTCTTCTAAATATTTCATAACTCCACTAGATGCTTCTAATCCATAAGCACTTCCACCAGATAATACAATTCCATGAATTTTTTCTATAGTATTTATAGGATTTAAAAGTTCTGTTTCATGAGAAGCAGGTCCTCCACCTCTTACATCTACTCCAGCACAACCACCTTTTTCACATAAAATTACTGTGCAACCTGTTCCAGCTTCAAAATTTTGGGCATTACCTATTTTTATTCCATCTATTTCAGTTATATTTATCTCTTTCATTTTTCCCTCCTTTTTATATTTTAATTATATAAAAATTTTTATTTTTCTTCAATATTCACTTTTTATCAAAAAATAAAAAAGCAGTCAGACAACTGACTGTTTTTTATTTATTTTATTACAAGTTCTACAGGACAATGGTCAGACCCTAATATTTCTGTGTGAATTTTAGCTGACTCTAATCTTTCTTTTAAACTTTCTGATACTACAAAATAATCTATTCTCCAGCCAGCATTTCTTCCTCTAGCATTAAATCTATAAGACCACCACGAATAAACATCTGTTACATCTGGATAAAAATAACGGAAAGTATCTATAAATCCATCATTTACTAAATTATCAAATTTTCCTCTTTCTTCATCTGTAAATCCAGCATTTCTTCTATTTGCTTTAGGATTTTTTAAATCTATCTCTTTATGAGCAACATTCAAATCTCCACAGAAAATTACAGGTTTTTTCTTTTCTAAATTTTTTAAATAATTTTTAAATTCATCTTCCCAAACCATTCTATAATCTAATCTCTCTAATTCTGTTTTAGAGTTTGGAGTATATACTGTTATAAAATAATAATCTTCAAATTCTAAAGTTATTACCCTTCCTTCTTTATCATGTTCATCAATTCCTAAGCCATAAGATACACTTATAGGTTCAACTTTAGTAAAAATTGCTGTTCCTGAATATCCTTTTTTTTCAGCATAATTCCAATATTGATGATACCCCTCTAATTGTAAATCAATTTGTCCCTCTTGTAATTTTGTTTCTTGAAGGCAAAAAATATCTGCATCTACTTCTTTAAAAAAATCCATAAATCCTTTTGTTACACAAGCTCTAAGCCCATTTACATTCCACGAAATAAACTTCATACTTCTCCTTTATACATCTAATTTCAAAAATAAGTTTAAAAATTTTCCTACTCCACTATCTTCATTTGATTTAGTATTATATCTTACATTTTCTT
This sequence comes from Fusobacterium perfoetens ATCC 29250, assembly GCF_000622245.1. Classification (NCBI taxonomy): domain Bacteria; kingdom Fusobacteriati; phylum Fusobacteriota; class Fusobacteriia; order Fusobacteriales; family Fusobacteriaceae; genus Fusobacterium; species Fusobacterium perfoetens. The sequence goes on from NZ_JHXW01000006.1 coordinate 112,578, forward strand.
TTACTAAATCTTTAGCATTTTCTACAGCCACAGAATAATTTACATCTTTTAACATAGCCAAATCATTTTCGTTATCTCCAAAAACCACTATTTCATCTAAAGCTATTCCCATATCATTAGTTACTATTTTTAGAGCATTTCCTTTACTAGCTTCTTTATTTACTATATCCATTACACTGTCACCAGATTCAAAAATATTTACTTTATCTAAATATTTTTCCTCTACATAATCTCTTAATTTTTTAAATTTTTCTTTATCTCCATAAAAAACTAATTTTTGGTAATCTTCTTTTAAAATATTTTCTTTTTTCTCATCAAAAACAAAATTAAAATTTTTATTTTCTAATGAAAATTCTCTATAATATTCTGTATCTAATTGAGAATAATAGATATTTTTTCTACTTGTAGCACTATAATTTAATCCAACCTCTTTAGCTTTTAAGAAAATATCATAAGATACCTCTCTATCTATTGAAGCTTCATATATAATTTCATCTTCTTTATAAACTCTTGCTCCATTTAGACAGATAAAATATTTAATATTTGGAATATCTTTTAATAAATCATTTATACTTGTTCTATCTCTTCCAGAAGCTGCTATAAATTCTATTCCCTTAGCTTGAGCTTTTAATATTGCTTCTCTATTTATATCAGTTACTTTCTTTTCTTTTGTTACAAAAGTTCCATCTAAATCACTAGCAATAGCTTTTACTGGAAAATCATCTTCTACTACACCTAAATCAATATATTTTTGTAAATAATCTTTTATATATCCATTATAAACTTCTGGCATATATTGAATAATTGGTCTCATTCTTTTTAAAATTTTACTTTTATTAGGTTTGAATTTTCTCCAAGTATGAGCATCAGATGTTACATTTTGAATAAATCCTTGGAATCTATCACAAGCATTAGCAAATTTTGATTCATCAGTTTCCATATTTTCAAATTCATACCATAGATTTAGATACTCTTCTTTTTGGTCTTCAGGCAACATTCCAAAAGTTATATTTGCACTTTCAACCTCTTTTTTATATTTTTCTTCTGGTGAAAATTCTCCATAAGCTGGTGTATCTCCAGCTAAAATCTCTACTATATCATGAATTAATATCATTTTTATCACTCTTGACATATCAACTTCTTTTTTATAATACTCTCTTAGTATAAAAGCTGAAGTTGCCATATGCCATGAATGTTCTGTGTCATTTTCTCTTCTAGTTCCATTTAGTACAAGACTTTGACGAAGAATTCCTTTTAATTTATCAATTTCTATTAAAAAATCTATTTGTTTTTTTAGTCTATCCATCTTTCCTCCTTATCCTAAATTAAATTATATCATAATTTTTTTTTATTGTTAAGATTTCAAACTAAAAAAGAATTTTTCTGTTAATTTATTGAAAAGATTTAATTTTATTTATATAATCTAATATATTAATATTATTTCAAGGAGGAAAATTGAAGTTAGATTTTATTTTAAATTTTGATATTGTTATAGTAGGTAGTGGAATTGCTGGATTAGTTTCAACTAAAGAAGCTGTAAAAACTGGTAAAAATATTTGTTTAATTACAAATGGAAATTTTGGTGGTGGAGCTAGTTATTTTCCTTTAAAAGGTACTTTAGGAATTCAATCTACTTTAAATAATGAAGATAGAGAAAAATTTTTAGAAGATATAAAAAATATTGGAAACAAAATGGAAAATGAAGATTTAATAAAAACTTATATAAATGAAATCCCTGATAATATTTCTTCATTAAAAGAAATTGGTTTTGAACCTTGGTTAAGAAATGATAGAAGACCAGCTTGTTTTGCTAAATATCCTAGAGATATTTATCTTATAAAAGATTGGGAAAAGGCTAGAGAAAAAGGTAAAGAGATATTTTCAAACTTTGAAAACTTAAAAATATTTGAAAACACATCTATAGTTAAAATTATAAAAGATAATGAAAAAATTATCGGAGGAATCTTTAAAAATAAAGATAAATTTTTTGGTATTTCTTCGCCTATTATCATTCTTGCTACAGGTGGAATAGCTGGGAATTTTAAACATAAATTATATCCAGAAGATGTTAACGGAATAGGACATATTGTAGCTTTGGATTCTGGAGCAGAAGTACAAAATATGGAGTTTATTCAATTTATCCCTGGTTTTTTAAAACCAAAGTATAATACTTTATTTGGTGAACATACTCTTAAATACTGTGAAGGAATGTTTGACTTAAATAACAATTTAATTTTTGATGGTATAAATAATCCTGAAAATAAAAATTTATGGATAGAAAGAAGTGGTTATGCTCCTTTTAGTTTTGATTTTGAAAGTCATAAAATAGATTTAAAAATGATAAAATCTTTAGATAATGAAGGGGTAATTTTAAAATATTCAAAAGATTTATATAAAGATGAGGGAGAATTTTATAAAGTTTATTTAAGTTGGTTAAAAGATACTATGGGAATAGATATGTGTAAAGATGAGGTTATAATTACTCCTTTTGTCCATAGTTGTAATGGAGGTATAAAGATAAATAATAATTCTGAAACCTCTGTAAAAGGATTATATGCAGTTGGAGAAATATCTTCTTGCATTGAAGGAGCTAATAGATTAGGTGGAAATTCTGTTGGTGGTTCTTTAGTCTTTGGTAAAAGAGCTATAATTTCAGCCATAAACTACTTAAAAAATTCTGATTTTAAAGAATATTCTCTCTTAGATTTTCAATTAAAATTTAATGATTGGCTAGATTCTTTAATAGATGGAAAAAATATTTTATCTGAAAATGAAATTTTGACTAAATTAAAAGCTATTACTTCAAAAGCTTGTAATATAAAAAGAAATGAAAAAGTTTTAAATACTTCATTAAAAGAAATAGAAAATTTAAAAAATAATTTTAGTATAAAAGAAAATATTAAAAGTAAAGGTTTAGAAATATATTTAAGATTGGAAGTAACTAAAATGTTAATCTTAAGTATGTTAGAAAGAAAAGAAAGCAGAGGAGCTCATTATAGAGAAGATTATCCATATTCTTTAGATGATACTTATAAAATTATTCTTTCAAGAAAAAATAATAATTTTATAGTAAAAATTTTAAAAATATAACTTTATATAAAATATCATACTAATTTATAACTTAAAAAACTTTATGATAAATAATTTTTTTACTTATTGGTGTATATTTTATTTTAGAATAAAAAAGGCTATAGTATATCTATAGCCTTTAATCTTTATTATTACATTACATAATGCATTACAACACCAGGTCCAATAGGAAGTCCTAAGAAGAAGAATATCATTAGTAATATTGTCCATCCAATTAAGAATGTAATTGAATATGGTAACATTGTTGAAATAAGAGTTCCCATTCCACTTTCTTTATCAAATCCTTGCATATAAGCAACTATGAAAGCAAAATATGACATTAATGGAGAAATAATATTAGTAGAAGAATCTCCTATTCTATACATTGCTTGAGTCAATTCTGGAGAGAATCCTAATCTCATAAACATTGGAATAAATACTGGAGCCATAATAGCCCATTTTGCTGATGCAGAACCCATAAATAGATTAATAAATGCTGCTACACAAATAAATGCTACTACTAATGGGAATCCTGTAAATCCTATTGATTGTAAGAAATCAGCACCTTTAACAGCAACTATTGTTCCTAAACTTGTATATGAGAAGTAAGCTATAAATTGAGCAGCTACGAAAGCTAATGCCATATATCCACCCATACTAGCTAATGCTTTACCCATAAGTTTAGCTACATCTTTATCTGTTTTTATTGTTCCAACTGTTTTTCCATAAGCATATCCTGGAATCATAAAGAATAACATAATAATTGGTAATAATCCATTACCCATAAAATTATTTAAATTTCCATTTTCTCTAAATATTGCATTTTCTGGAATTGTTAAGAATCCCATAATTACCAAGAAAATAACTAAAGAAATTCCAGCATTTCTTAATCCTCTTTGCTCTAATTCTCCCATTTCAGTTAATTCTTCTTTATGGTCACCTTTATATTCTCCAAGTCTTGGTTCTACTATTTTTTCAGTAACTACTGTTCCTAATATAGTAATTAAGAAAGTTGATACCATCATAAAATACCAGTTAGCTGTAGGTAATACTGTATAATTAGGAGCAAATATTCTAGCTGCCTCTGTTGAAATTCCTCCAAGTAATGGGTCTATTGTTCCAAGTAATAAGTTAGCTGAGAATCCTCCAGATACCCCTGAAAAAGCTGCTGCTAGACCAGCTAATGGATGTCTTCCAACTGAAGCAAAAATTATAGCTCCAAGAGGTATTAATACAACATATCCAGCATCAGAAGCGATATTTGACATAACTCCAGCAAATACTAAAACAGCTGTTAATAATCTTGGTGGTGTTGATAAAACTAATTTTCTAAGAGAAGCATTAATAAGTCCTGTTCCTTCTGCTACTCCAACTCCTATCATAGCTACTAAAACTGTTCCTAAAGGAGCAAATCCAGTAAAGTTTTTAGTCATACTATTAAAAATATATCTAATTCCATTAGCATCTAATAAAGATTTTGCTTGAAGAGTAATGTCTTCAATCTTTTTAGTTTTCATATTCATTCCTGTATAAGTAACTTCTACTCCTGTTCTAACACAGATTTCTGATATTACAATAACTAATACTGATAATATAAAAAATAATGTTATAGGATGTGGTAATTTGTTTCCAACTTTTTCTACTCCATCCAGAAACTTGTTAAAAAAACCTTTTTTTTGTTCCATATAAAACCTCCGTTTTGTTAAAATGTACGCATTATTATTATATTATATTTTTTTATAAAAATCAACTTTTTTTGTAAAAAAAATACAATATATATTACAAATTGCTTATATAGTATACAAGATTTTTAACTAAAATTTTAATTTCTCTTTTAAAAGCTTTATTTTATTTCTTTAACACAAAATTTTCTCCATTTTTTTCTATAAGTCCTTGTTTTAAAAGACCTCCTATAGCTCTTTTAAAAGCTTTTTTACTTATTCCGAAATAATCATAAATTTCTTCTGGAGAACTTTTATCATTAAAATGAAAAGCAGATTTTAAGATTCTCATTTTTTCTAAAATAATTTTTCCATCATCATCTAATTGTTCAAAAGCTAATTTTCTAGGAGCTAAATCTAATTTTCCATCTTCTCTTACTCTTATAACTCTTGCTGTAATTTCTTGCCCTATTTTATATTCTTTAAAATATTCATTTTTAGGCATCATTCCAAAATATCTATCATCTACAGCTACAAAAACTCCTATATTATTATCTATATTATAAACAGTTCCTGTAACTAAATCATTTTTCTTATAATCTTTACAAGGTAAAAGGAATTTATAAACTTTCATTGTAGCTGATATTCTTCCCTTTTTATCTTCATATAGTCCTACTAAATATTTTTTTCCTATTTCTAATTTTCCTACTTCTTGCCCTTTTGGAAGTAATAATTCCTTTTTTAATCCCCAATCAAGAAAAGCTCCTATTTTAGAATTTATATCTGTTACTTCTAATTTTGCTAAAGTTCCTATTGTAGCATATGTAACTCTTAATGTTGAAATAAGTCTATCTTCTGAATCTCTGTAAATAAATACATCTAATTCCTCACCAATTTCTGGTTTTTTTTCTAATAACTCTAATTCATTTTTTGGAAGAAGTATGTTGTCTTCTTCATTTCCTGTTTCTGCATCTAAGTATAATCCGATTGGAGTATAATTGTTAACTTTTAACAATTGTCTTTTTCCTATTTTTATCATTTTTCCTCCTTAAAATATTTTTCAATAAAAAAATTGATATAAAAATATCAATAGATTAATATTATATCATTTATTGTAAAAAAATCAATTATTATTTTTCTTGACTTTTTTAGTTTGATATGATATCATTTTTGTATAAATATAAATTAACGGAGGAAAATTATGAATTTAAAAGATAAAGTATTAGAATTATTACAAAAATCTGAACCTATGAAAGCTGGAGAAATTGCTGAAGCTCTAGGAGAAGATAAAAAATTAGTTGATAAAGCTATAAAAGAATTAAAAGCTGAAGAATCTATAATATCTCCAAAAAGATGTTTTTATTCAGCTAAATAATAATTACGCCCCTACTAAAAATTCTTATAAATTAAAAGAGAGAACCTTTTATGATTCTCTCTTTTTTATTATCTATTGTCTTACTTTTTCTAAAACATTCTTTATTTGGTCTTTTGTTAGACCTCCCATAACATATCCATAAACATTTCCATTTTTATCTATAACAAAACTTGTAGGAAATGCTGATATAAAATACTGACTTGTTATTTTTTCTCCTTCCTCAAATACTGTTGGAAATGTATAATTATTTTCTTTTAAAAATTTTATTACATTTTCTTTCTTTTCATTATTAACACCTAAAAATATTACATCTTTTTTATTTTCTCCATATTCTTTATAAAGTTCTTCTATTTCAGGCATTTCTTTTCTACATGGAGGACACCAAGTAGCCCAGAAATTTAAAAATACTACTTTCCCTCTATAATCTTCTAAATTATGAATAACTCCATATTGATCTCTTAATGAAAATGTTGGAGCTTTAGCTTCATTTCCATAACTAAAAATTGTAAAAACTAAAAATAATAAACTTATAACTTTTTTCATATATCACCTCATTTTTATAATAAATAACCTATTATTTCATTTAATTTTCCCATAAAAACAATTATTCCTAAAATTACTAATAAAATACCCATTATTTTACTAGTATAATTTACTACATTCATATTTTTTCTAAAAATTTTTATAAAATATGAACTAAATAAAGCAGTTATTAAAAAAGGTAAAGTAAAACCTAAAGTATAAAATCCCATTAAAATATATCCTTGTTTTATATCTTTTAAAGCTGTTATTGTAAATAGTATACTCGAAAGAGCTGGTCCAATACATGGTGTCCAAGCAAAACTAAATGTAAATCCAAATAAAAATGCTACTATAGGATTTATATTTTTTATTTCAATTTCCATTCTTCTTTCTCTTTCTAAAGTAGACACTCTAAATAATCCTATTTGAAAAAAACCTAAAAATATAATAAGAATACCTGAAATTTTACTTATTAAATCTCTATATTTTTGTAAAAACATTCCAAAAGTTGAAAATCCCATACTTAATACAATAAATGCAAAGGATATACCAATTGTAAAAAATATAGTATTTAATATTAATTTCTTTTTATTTTCCAAATTATTTCCTGATAAATATCCAATATAAAGTGGAAGTACTGGTAAAATACAAGGTGAAAAAAAAGATAAAATCCCACCTAAAAAAATTGTTAAATATACCATTATCACTCTCCAATAAAAAAAGTTGTCTTTTTTTAGACAACTTTTTTTCAATAATTGTTATTATAATTTTATAAAGTTTTTAAAATTGAATCCATTAAACTTTCTATTTCTTGCTCTGATTTTTCATTTAAAGATGAAACTATTTTCACTTTTTCTTCTAATACAATCATATTTTTCATTTCTTTTATTATTTTTATCATTTCATCTCCAGCTTTACAAGCCCATGTTCCATTCTCTATTATTCCAACTATTTTATTTTGAACATTTAAAGCTTTCATATCTTCCAAATAATTATGCATAATAGGGAACACTCCCATATTGTAAGTAGGAGAAGCCAATACCAAATGACTATATTTAAAAGTTTCAGCTATTAAAGTTGAAACATCAGTTTTTGATACATCATATACTGCTAAATTAGCTAAACCTTTTTCTTTTAATTTATTAGCTAATGTAATAGCTCCTTTTTCTGTATTTCCATACATTGAAGCATATACAATTAATACTCCATTTTCTTCAGGTTCATACTTACTCCATTTATTATACTTATCTAAAAGTAATGAAAGATTTGTTCTCCAAATTGGTCCATGTAAAGGACATATCATTTTTATATCTAAACCACTTGCTTTTTTTAATAAAGTTTGAACTTGAACTCCAAATTTACCTACTATATTTGTATAATATTTTCTCATTTCTTCTAATAATTCTAATTCTATATTAAAATCATCATCATATAATTTCCCATATAAACAACCAAAAGTTCCAAAAGCATCTGCACTAAATAATGTTTTTGTTGTTGACTCATAACTTACTAAAGCCTCTGGCCAATGCACCATTGGAGCTCCTACAAATGTAAACTCATGTTTACCAAATGATATTTTATCTCCCTCTTTTACCACTATCATATTTTCTTCTTTAATATTTGCACCAAATTGTTTTATAAATACAAAAGCTTGTTTTGAAGCTATCACTTTTATATTAGGATATAAAGTAACAACTTCTCCTATCATAGCTCCATGGTCTGGCTCTACATGATGAACTATTAAATAATCTAAAGCTCTTCCATTTAAAACTACTTTTATTTTTTCTAAAAATTCTTTTCCTTTTGATGAATCAACTGTATCTAACAAAACAGTTTTCTCATCTAACAATAAATAAGAATTGTATGAAACTCCTTTTTGGATAGGATGAATATTTTCAAATAATTCTAAACGAATATCATCACTACCTAAATAATAAAGCTCTTCTGAAATTTTTCTTATATTATACATCTTTCCTCCTATTATTTTGTTAATATCCCTATTTATCTATTTCAATAGCATTTTCTACCTCTTGTCCAAGAGATATTTTCATTGCTACTATTGCTACTTCTAATTGTTCAACACTTGGTTCTTTTGTTGTTATTTTTTGTAATGCCATACCTGGCATTGCTAACATTCTTATAAAAAAATTATCTAAATGTTTGCTAGAAAATCTTTGAAATTCATAAGATAATCCAGCTATTAAAGGCATTAGTAATATTCTTAAAAATACTCTTAATAATATTTTCATATATAATGTTTCTGGTGTTGGCAATATATAATCGATTGAACTAAATACAATAATTGCTATTAACATAACAGTTAATAAAAAACTTGTTCCACATCTTGGATGTAAAGTTGTAAATTTTTTTGCATTTTCTGGAGTTAATTCTAAGTCATTTTCATAGGCATAAATAGTTTTATGTTCAGCCCCATGATATTCAAATACTCTTTTTATATCATCTGAAAATGAAATTCCCCAAATATAAAGTAAAAAGAATACAAGTCTCAATATTCCTTCACATAAATTTACATATCCTTTATTTTCTTGAAATAAAAAACTACTTATTATTGAAGGTAAAACTATAAAAAGTCCTATACCTAAAGCTAATGAAAGAGATGTTGTTAATACTGCCTCCTTGTTTGTTAATTGTTCTTCTTCATTTTCTTCACTTTGATTTGCTGAAAATGTTAATTCTTTCATTCCTATTACAAGAGAATCAAATAAAGTTACCACTCCTCTTACAAATGGAATTTCTGATAATTTTTTTCTTTTTAATGATAAATTTGTTCTTTTATATACAATTTCACCATTAGGTCTTCTAACAGCAGTAGCTATTAAAGAACCATTTCTCATCATAACTCCTTCTATTACAGCTTGACCTCCTACATTTCTGCATCTATTATTCATAAATTCTCCTATTCTATCTCACTATCTTCAGTATTTTTTATTATAACAAAAGTTAAATCATCTACTTGTTGATATCCTTTTCTAAAATTATTAATAGCATCTAATATCATATCTTTAATTTGACATGGAGTTTTATCCTTACTTTTATAAATAACTTCTTTTAATCTTTCTATCCCAAATAATTCTTTCTCATGATTTTCTGTCTCAGTTATTCCATCAGTATAATATACTACTATATCCCCTTTATCTAATTTTAATTCTTTTTGACAATATCTATAATCATCTAAAAATCCTATAGCTACACCTTTTGTTGTATGTAATTGTATCTCATCATTTTTTGCCTTATATACAACTAATGGATTATGACCTGCATTAGAATATGTTAAAATTTTTGTTTTATAATTAAAATTACTATGTAACATTGTTATAAACATATCTTCTGTTATATCAGGATATATTATTTTATTAAGAATTTTCAAAGTATTAGCTGGAGTTAGTTTTTGTATTTCTAAGGTTTTCATAATCGAACGACCTAAAGCCATTAAAAATGCAGCTGGTACTCCTTTTCCACTAACATCAGCTATAGTGATAGAAAAATTCTCATCATCTATCACAGAATAATCATAATAATCTCCTCCTATTTCTTTAGCAGGATTAAAATATTTTTCAATTTGAAGTCCATAAATATTAGATACATTTTGAGGAAGTATTTTTTCTTGAATTTTAGCTGCTACTTCTAATTCTTGAGAAATTCTTTCTTTTACTCTTAAATCAGCATACATTTTAGCATTATTTATAGCTATAGCCACTTGAATAGCTAAAGCTGATATTGTTTCTTCATCATTTGTAGTAAATTTATCTTTATCCTCTACTATGTATATTACTCCAAATTCTTTCTCTTTTATTAAAAGTGGAGAAACTATTATTATTTCCTCTTCTTTTATTGGAAATTCTTTTTTTAATTCCTCATAAACTCTTTTATAATCTCTATAAGTAAATTCTTTTAAAGTTACTTCTGGAAAAGAAACTTCCCCTTTAAATCCTATATCCCCTCTTACTTTTTTATTAACTAGTTTCCCTTCTTCCCACAAATAAAGAGATATTTTTTTAGCTCCTGTCAATACAAAATAAGCATCCAAAATAATATTTATAATGTGGTCTAAATCCATTATTGATAAAACGGTTCTTGAAAGAGCATTTATATTTGATAAAGATGTAACTTTTTCTTCTAAACTTTGATTAGAATATTCTAATTTTTTTGATTTTTCCAACAAAGTATTATATGTTACCTCTAATTCTTTTCTATATTCTCTTAATTCAAATATAGAATTATCTAATTCTAAATCTTGTTTTATTATTTTATGTAAAGTTTCCATGTATTCTTCTTTTAAACCAGCTGGAATTTTATCATATATTTTTTTTTCATTTAAACTTTTTAAAATTTTTTCTATTGTATTTATATTTGTTTTTTCTTGGATTTTTAAAAATATTATAAATGTTATTATTAAAATTAATATTATAAAATATATTAGCATATCCCCCCCAAGTCTACTACATACTAAACTTACTCTATTTTATATTATATCAAAAAAATAAATTTTTGTATTATTTTTTTATTTTTTCAAGTAATTCTATAGCAATTTTTTCAGGTAATATATCTTTTAATTCATTTAAAGTCGCTTCTTTTATTTTCTTTACACTTCCAAACTTCTTTAAAAGTTTTTCTTTTCTTATTTCTCCTATTCCTTTTATATCATCTAATTCACTTTTTAAAACTCTTTTACTTCTTAATTTTCTATGATAAGTTATCCCAAATCTATGAGTTTCATCTCTCACCCTTATTAAAATTTTTAAAGCTTCATCTGAATGAGAAAATCTGTAAGGAATATCTTCTCCATATTTATAAATTAACTCTTCTTTTTTGGCAATACTTAATAAATCAGATATTCCATTTCTACCTATTTCTTCTAATATTTTTCCAGCAGCATTTATCTGTCCAAGTCCTCCATCTATTAAAATTATATCTGGAAATTTTTCTGGTTCTAATTTTGAATATCTTCTTGTTATTACTTCTCTCATCATTTGGAAATCGTCAGGAGTATCTTTACATTCTATTTTAAATTTCCTATAATCTTTTTTTGAGGCTTTTCCCTCTACAGCTACAGCCATTGAAGCTACAGCATCCTTTCCTTGAATATTAGAAATATCAAAACATTCTATTTTTCTAGGATAATTTTTTAGATTTAACTCTTTATAAAGTTTTTCCATTCCCTCTTCTATTACAGTCTTTTTATTATAATAATCTATAATATCTTTATTTATATTTAAAAGAGCCATATCTAATAATTTTTTTCTTCTTCCATCTATTTTAGGATAATATGTATGTACAACTTCATGTTTATTTAATTTTAACCACTCTTTTATAAGTTCATCACTTTCAATATATTCAGCTTGAAAAATTATATTTTTAGGAATTGGATGTTTTGAATAAAATTCTCTAACTACCTCTTGAAAAATATCTCCATAAATTTTATCCTTCAATTTTATAGTACTTGAAGTTTTTCCTAAAATTTTACCTTCTCTCATATTTAGCACACATAAAAATAACAAATCTCCATCTATTATAATTGAAAAAACATCTTCATCTATCCCTTTTCCATATTCAGTAACTTGATTATTTATTACATTTTTTATTTCATTACTTTGATTTCTATAAAAAATAGCTTCCTCAAACATCATTTTTTCCGAAGCATTCTTCATTTTTTCTTGAAGAAGTTTTAAAACTATTTCTCCATGTCCTTTTAAAATTTTTATAATATTTTCTACATTTTCCTTATATTTTTCTTCAATATCTTTATATTTACAAGGTCCATCACACATTTTCATATAATATTTTAAACAAGGTCTTTGTGATATTTTATTCATATCTTTATTACAATCTCTAATTTTAAAAAGTTTTACTAAAATTTTTTTTAAATTCCAAGCTCCTTGAGGATAAGGTCCAAAATATTCTCCACTTTTTGTATCTAAAGCCCTTGTACTTCTTACTATACTTATTTTAGGAAATTTCTCTTTAGAAATTTTTATATATGGATAAGTTTTTTCATCTTTTAATAATATATTATATTTTGGTGAATATCTTTTTATAAGATTATTTTCTAAAACAAAAGCATCTATTTCACTATTACAAATTATAGTTTCAATATCTTCTATATTTTTTACTAGATTTCTTGTTTTTTCATCTTCGTGTTCTCTAAAAAAATATGAATAAACTCTTCTTTTTAAATTCTTAGCTTTACCTACATATATAACTTCATTATTTTTTTTCATTAAGTATACTCCTGGATTTTCAGGAATAATATATTTTTTTATGTCCAGTGTTCTTTCACTCCTTCTCTATGTCTTTTTAAAATTTTTATTCCTTTTATTTCTTTTAAATCTTTTGCCAATCTATTTACAAAAGCAACTGAACGATGTTGTCCTCCACTACATCCAATTCCTATTGATAGATGTTGTTTATTATCTTTTTTATAAAGAGGTAATAAAAATTTTATCATATCATATATTTTTTTATATAATTCTTCTGAATCTTTATTTTCCATAACATAATCATATACTTCTTTATCATTTCCTGTTTTACTTCTAAGTTCCTCCACATAATATGGATTAGGCAAAACTCTTACATCAAAAATTAAATCTTTATCCATTGGTATTCCATATTTATATCCAAAAGATTCTAAATGTATATTTATATCTATATTTTCTGTATTGCTTATTATTTCTAAAATTTCCTTTTTTAATTCTTTAGCTGTAATATCTGTAGTATCTATTACAAAAGTAGCTTTTTCTTTTATAATGCTCATGGCTTTTTTTTCATTTTTTATACTTTCTAATAAAGTTGCTCCCTCTACTGGATGTCTTCTTCTTGTTAGATTATACCTTTTTAATATTGTTTCATTTGAAGAATCCAAAAATAATATTTCAAAATTCATATTTAAATTTTTTAAACAATTATAAATTAACATAAAATCTTCTGCAGTATGAATCGTTCTATTATCTAATCCTAAAGCTAATTTATCTATTTTTAAAGTTTTTTCCCCTCTATCTAAATTCTGTAATAAAAAAATTACCATATTACTTAATAGATTATCCATTGTCACATATCCAGCATCTTCTAAAATATTTAAAGCTGTGGTTTTCCCTGCACCACTTATCCCTGTTACAACTATTATTTTCATTTATTCCTCCCATTTTTTATAATCTATGTTCAAAATAAATTATACTAAATTTTAAGAAAAAACTCCATAAATTTAAAAAAGAGTGGATACCCACTCTTTTTCTAAAATTATTTTTTATTACATATCTCTACAAGCTACTACATCTACTCCAGTATTTAAAACATTTTTTATTACTACATCCCCAACTTTTACTGGTGATTTTAATTCAACTTTTGCTAATTCTTCCATACATTTGAAGTTTAAATCTTTTGGTATAGCACCATTTGTTTTTACAGGTAATCTATGGTGAAGTCCTCCTGTTATTCTTACAGTTGAAGTTATAACTCTTTTTGGAGCTACTAACTCTTCTTTTGCATATTCAGCTCCTCTAGGACATGTATTTCCAGTAACATCTAAAGTATCAGTATCTATAGTTAAATGACATCCCATTGGACAAACAATACATATCATTTCTTTTTTCATTATTTATCCCCTCCTACAAGTTCTACCACAATTTCTTTACCTTTTATAGTTTCTAATTTAGCTTTAGGAATTATTATTTTTTCCATTTCTCCTGGTGCTACATGAGGTTTTTTAATACTAAATACTACATTTTCTCCATCTCTTACTTGAAGAACCATGTTTTTATAAATATTTCTAACTCTCATGAAAACTTCTAATCCTTTTTCAACATTATTTAATCTAAATTTTTGAGGGACTGTATATCCTATTCCAAATCCATTTTTAAGTTCTACATAATCTCCTGTAGACATATCTCCTTTTATATATTTTGCAGCTGCTTTTCCAGCTTTTCTTGCTTCAGCACTTACGAAGTCTACTAAATCATGTACATGTAATACATTTCCACAAGCAAATATTCCTTCAATATTTGTTTCCATCATTTCATTTACTACAGCTCCAGATGTTCTTCCGTCTATTTCTACTCCTGTAGCTCTTGAAATATCATTTTCAGGAATTAATCCTACTGATAATAATAATGTATCTACTTCATATTCTTTTTCAGTTCCTGGAATTGGTTTTCTATTTTCATCAACTTTAGCTATAACTACTTTTTCTACTCTTTCTTTTCCTTGAATATCAATAACTGTATGGCTTAAATATAAAGGTATATTATAGTCATTTAAACATTGAGCTATATTTCTAGCTAATCCTCCAGAAAATGGCATTAATTCTACAACAGCCTTAACTTCAGCTCCTTCTAATGTCATTCTTCTTGCCATTATAAGTCCAATATCTCCAGAACCTAGAATAAGAACTTTTTTACCAACCATATATCCTTCCATATTTACAAATCTTTGAGCTGCCCCTGCTGTAAATACTCCAGCTGGTCTTTCTCCTGGAATTCCTATAGCTCCTCTAGTTCTTTCTCTACATCCCATAGCTAGTATAACAGCCTTAGCTTCTATTAACATATATCCATCTACACTATTTATAGCATGAACATTTTTGTCTGGAGTTACATCTAAAACCATTGTATCTAATTTAAATTCAATATTCATTTCTTTTAATTGCTCAATAAATCTTCCAGCATATTCAGGTCCTGTTAATTGTTCTTTAAATTCATGTAATCCAAATCCATTATGAATACATTGTTGTAAAATTCCACCTAATTCTTTATCTCTTTCTATAACTAAAATACTTTCTATTCCATTTTTCTTTGCTTCTATTGCTGCTGCTAATCCAGCTGGTCCTCCACCAACTACTACCAAATCATATCTCATTTATATACTCCTCCTATTTAGAAATTTTTGTCTCATTTGTAAGTATGTATGCACCTTTTTTATCTAATACAATTTCATTTAACTCTTTTCCTAATTCTCTAGCTAAAATCTCTTGTACTCTTGGTCCACAGAATCCACCTTGACATCTTCCTGTACCTGGTCTACATCTTTTCTTAACTCCATCTACAGTTTTTGCTCCTACCATTCTATGGATAACATCTACAATTTCTCCCTCTGTTATGCTTTCACATCTACAAATTATTCTTCCATATCTAGGGTCTTTTTTAATTACCTCTGCTTTTTCCTCTGGAGAAAGTTCTATAAAATGAATTTGAGGTTTATTTTGTTTAAATACTTCTTTTTTAGTTGCTCCTAGTTTTTCTACTATCATATTTGCTACATCTAATCCAATTGCTGGAGCTGAAGAAAGTCCTGGTGATTTAGTTCCAGCTATGTTATAGAATCCTTTAGCATCAGAAGCCTCTCCTATTATAAAATCTCCTGTACTAGATTCAGCTCTTATTCCTGTAAA
The DNA here is from genome assembly GCF_000622245.1 of Fusobacterium perfoetens ATCC 29250. NCBI lineage: Bacteria > Fusobacteriati > Fusobacteriota > Fusobacteriia > Fusobacteriales > Fusobacteriaceae > Fusobacterium > Fusobacterium perfoetens. The sequence goes on from NZ_JHXW01000006.1 coordinate 128,605, forward strand.
GTTTCTAATACTATCTCTATAGTTTATATTTTCTATTGTTTTAGCTGCTTGTCTTCTTATATCATCTAGTCCATGAGTTGTTGTTCCTACATAATCTCTATCTTCTACATCTTCAGCTGTTGGTCCAACCATTATATTTCCATGAACTGTTCTTGTTACTAATACTCCTTTTCCCATTTCTGTTGGACATTGGAATAAAACACTATTAACTAATTTTCCTTGAACTTTATCAAGAACATAATATTCTCCAATTCTTGGATGAATATCAAAATGTTCTTTACTTACCATATCATTTATTTTATCAGCATAAACACCAGCTGCATTTATAACTATTTTAGTTTCAAACTCTCTTCCATCTTTTAATATTACTTTATATCCTGATTCTAATTTTTCTATATTAACTACTTCAGCATCAACTAAAACTTCTGTTCCATTTAAAGCTGCATTTTCTAATAATTTTATTGTAAATTCCCAAGGACCTGTTATACCAGCTGTTCCTGCATATAAAGCTCCTACTACATTTTTATTAATATTTGGTTCTTTTTCTAAAATTTCATCTTTTCCAATAAGTTTTAATTCAGGAACTCCATTTTTTATTCCTCTTTCATATAATGTTTCTATATGTTTTTTTTCTTCTTCTGAAAAAGCTAAAACATAAGAACCAACTTTTTTGTAAGGAGCTCCTATTTCTTTACTAAGTTCTTCATACATTGCTGCTCCTAAAACATTATATTTTGCCATTAATGTTCCTTCTTTGGCATCATATCCAGCATGAACTATAGCTGAGTTAGCTTTTGTTGTTCCATTTGAAACATCATTCTCTTTGTCTAAAACCATAACTTTTAAATTATACTTTGATAATTCACGAGAAACAGCAGCACCCATTACTCCAGCTCCAATTACAATTACATCTAACATATCTTACCCCCTAACTAAAAATAAAAAAAGTCGACAAACTAAGGTAGTATTACTACCTTGTGTCGACTCACTTTTTTCTCCTGTCATTATTCTTTTTACAAATTTATTATCCTATTTTTAGGATTATTTGTCAAGTTTTTTTTTATTTTTTTATTCTTCATCCCATTCCATTGCTCTTTTTACTGCTTTTTTCCATCCTCTATATTTCTTCTCTTTTTCCTCTTCACACATTGTTGGTAAAAATTCTTTCTCTAGTTTCCATTGTGAACTTATTTCCTCTTTTGATTCCCAGAATCCAACTGCTAATCCTGTTAAATAAGCTACTCCTAATCCTGTTGTCTCTAAAGTTTCTGGTCTTCTTACTGATGTTCCTAATATATCTGCTTGAAATTCCATTAAGAAATCATTTGCTGCTGCTCCTCCATCTACTTTTAGATGATTTAATTTTAAGCCTGAATCCTCTTGCATTGCTTCTAATACATCTCTTGTTTGATATGCTATTGATTCTAAAGTAGCTCTTATTATATGATTCTTATTAGCTCCTCTTGTTAAGCCTACTATGGCTCCTCTTGCATACATATCCCAATATG